>NZ_JBSGXU010000150.1:0-20263 GCF_053610205.1 Streptomyces sp. NPDC054932
CATACACATCCCTGATTCCGCCCCACCGAAACCCCGCCCACCCCGCCCGGAGCCCCCGCCCCGAAGCCCCCGCCCCCGAAGCCCCGCCCCTTCCCCTCAGTGCGTCGGCAAGCGCTCCGACTCCCTGACCAGGGCCGCGAGGACCGGGGCGATCAGGGGGTGGGTTTCGGCGCCCCGGCGGGTGGCCGCGAAGACGCGGCGGGTGGCCGCCGGGCCCGTGACCGGGCGGACCTGGACCTCCTTGAGGTCCATGCCCCGCAGGGCCGAGCGCGGTACGAGGGCCACTCCGGCCCCCGCGCCGACCAGCGCCGTCACCGCGCGGAAGTCGTCCGAGGAGTGCACGAATCGGGGCTGGAAGCCCGCCAGTTCGCAGGCGAGCAGCGTTACGTCGTGGCACGGGTTGCCGGGGTACTGGCCCACCCAGTCCGAGTCGGAGAGGTCAGCCAGCGAGACGGCCGGCAGGTCGGCCAGCGGATGCCCCGAGGGCAGGACCGCGTCGAAGGGTTCCGCGTACAGCCGGAGGACGGAGAGCCGCCCGTCGTCGGCGCCGGGTCCGCCCCGGTACTCGACCGCCAGCGCGAGGTCCGCCTCGCCGTCCAGCAGCAGCGGCAGGCTCTGGTCGCCCTCCGCGTCCCGTACCCGCAGCCGGATACCGGGCTGCTCCAGGGCGAGCCGGGCGATGGCCGGGGCCAGTACTTCCGCGATGCCCGTCGCGAAGGCGGCGACGGTGACCTCGCCCGCCGAACCGCCCGCGTACGCGGCGAGTTCGGCCTCCGCCCGCTCCAGCTGCGCGAGCACCTCGTGGGCGTGGCCGAGCAGGATCTCACCGGCGGCGGTGAGCCGTACGCCGCGCCCGCTGCGGGTGAGCAGCACGTGGCCCGTCTCCTGTTCCAGCGCCGCGAGCTGCTGGGAGACGGCCGAGGGGGTGAGGTACAGGGCTGCGGCCGCGGCGGTCACCGTACGGTGGTCCGCCACGGCCCGCAGGATGCGCAGCCGGCGGGGGTCGATCACCCCACCATTGTCTCAGGGAGCAGAGGTCCCTCAGGCCCCAGCGGTCTCCAGGGCTGCACGGGCGTCGATGAAGGCGGCCACCGCGCGCTCCACGTCGGCCGTCGAGTGGGCGGCGGAGAGCTGGACGCGGATGCGCGCCGCGCCCATCGGCACCACCGGGTAGGAGAAGCCGATGACGTACACGCCTCGCTCCAGGAGCAGCTCGGCCATCCTGGCCGCCTCCGCCGCGTCGCCGATCATGACCGGGGCGATGGCGTGGTCGCCGGGCAGGACCTCGAAGCCGGCCTCGGTCATCTTCGTGCGGAACAGGGCGGTGTTGGCGGCGAGGTGTTCGCGCAGGTCACCGGCGGACTCCAGCAGGTCGAGGACCTTGAGGGAGGCGGCCGCGATGACCGGGGCGAGGGAGTTGGAGAAGAGGTACGGGCGCGAGCGCTGGCGCAGCAGCTCCACGATCTCGGCGCGGGCCGCGACGTAGCCGCCGGAGGCACCGCCGAGGGCCTTGCCGAGGGTGCCGGTGATGATGTCGACGCGGTCCATGACGCCATGCAGTTCGGGGGTGCCGCGGCCGCCGGGGCCGACGAAGCCGACGGCGTGCGAGTCGTCGACCATGACCATGGCGTCGTAGCGGTCGGCGAGGTCGCAGATCTCCGCGAGCGGGGCGACGTAGCCGTCCATGGAGAAGACGCCGTCGGTGACGATCAGCTTGCGACGGGCGCCGCCCTCGGTGGCTTCCTTCAGCCGGGCTTCGAGCTCGGCGAGGTCGCGGTTGGCGTAGCGGAAGCGGCGGGCCTTGGAGAGGCGGATGCCGTCGATGATCGAGGCGTGGTTGAGGGCGTCGGAGATGACCGCGTCCTCGGCGCCGAGCAGGGTCTCGAAGACGCCGCCGTTGGCGTCGAAGCAGGAGGAGTAGAGGATCGTGTCCTCCTGGCCGAGGAAGGCCGAGAGCCGCGCCTCCAGCTCCTTGTGCACCTCCTGGGTGCCGCAGATGAAGCGGACGGAGGCCATTCCGTAGCCCCAGCGGTCCAGTGCGTCCTTCGCGGCGGCGACGACCTCGGGGTGGTCGGCCAGCCCCAGGTAGTTGTTGGCGCAGAAGTTGAGCACCTCGCCGGCGGTGCCGCCCGAGGTGACGGCGACGGCCGCGTTCTGCGGGGTGCCGATGACGCGCTCGGGCTTGTGCAGGCCGGCGGCACGGATCTCGTCGAGGGTGGAGCGCAGGTCCTCGCGGACGGTGTCGAACATGGTGCGGTTCTCCTTGTGCGGCGGAGGGCGACGAGGGAGGGGGGCCGGGCCCCGCGGAGGGGGGAGGGTGTGCGGGGCCCGGCCCTGGGGAGATGGTTCGGTGGGGCGTTGGTGCGGAGGTGCGGTGGGGCGAGGTGCGGTGGGGCGGAGGGCGGTTACGCCGTCCAGTCCAGGATGATCTTGCCGCTGCGGGCGGTGGACGCCTCGTCGAAGGCGGCCTCGAAGTCGCGGTGCGAGTAGCGGCCGGTGATGACCGGGCTGAGGTCGAGCCCGCCCTCCAGCAGCACGGTCATCGCGTACCAGGTCTCGAACATCTCGCGGCCGTAGATGCCCTTGATCGTGATCATCGAGGTGACGACCTTCGCCCAGTCCACCGGGAACTCCTGGGCGGGCAGGCCCAGCATGGCGATCCGCCCGCCGTGCGTCATGTTGTCGATCATGTCGCGCATGGCCTCGGCGCGGCCGGACATCTCCAGGCCGACGTCGAAGCCCTCGCGCAGGCCGAGCTTGGTCTGCGCCTCGGCGATCGAGGACTCGGCGACGTTGACGGCGAGGGTGGCGCCCGCCTTGCGGGCGATCTCCAGCCGCTCGGGGCTGACGTCGGTGATGACCACGTTGCGCGCGCCGGCGTGCTTCGCCACGGCCGCCGCCATGATCCCGATCGGGCCGGCGCCGGTGATCAGCACGTCCTCGCCGACCATCGGGAAGGACAGCGCCGTGTGCACGGCGTTGCCGAACGGGTCGAAGATCGCGGCGACGTCCAGGTCCACGGCGGTGCGGTGCACCCACACGTTCTGGGCGGGCAGGACCACGTACTCGGCGAAGGCGCCGTCGCGGCCGACCCCGAGCCCGATCGTGCTGCGGCACAGGTGGCGGCGGCCGGCCAGACAGTTGCGGCACTTGCCGCACACCAGGTGGCCCTCACCGCTGACGAGCGCGCCGACCTCGATGTCCTGGACGTCCGCGCCCAGCGCCGCGACCTCGCCGACGAACTCGTGACCGAGGACGAGGGGGGTCTTGACGGCGCCCTGCGCCCAGCCGTCCCAGGCGCGGATGTGCAGGTCGGTTCCGCAGATGCCGGTGCGCAGCACCTTGATCAGCACGTCGCCGGGGCCGTATTCGGGCTCGGGGACGTCCATGAGCCACAGGCCGGGTTCTGCCTTGTGCTTGACGAGTGCCTTCATGGGGTGGCTCCAGGCATGCGGAGGGGAACGCCGCGGGCGGGGGCCCGAACGGCGGCAGTGACGTGCACCAATCTGCCGATCGGCGCGGTGATCAGTCCATCGAGACTTTCTTAAGCGGGCCGACAGCGCAGCTTCACGCCTATGCTCCTCCCGTGACGGGGCCGGGGCCCGCGCCGGCGACGGCCGCGGGGGAAAAGGGGAGGTGAGGGGCGTGCCGAGTCTGCGCAGCAGGGCGCTGTCGGCGGCGCTGATCGCGGCGGGACGGCGAAGACGGTTCGCGAGCGCGGAGGCGGTCCGGACACGGGTGGCGCAGTCCGCCCGCCGGCCGGCCTCCCATCTGCCGCCGCGCCGGCTGGGGCGGGTCGCGGAGATCTCGCGGACCTTCGTCGGAGCCTGGCCGGTGTACGACGTCTCGCCGCTCGGGACGGAGCCCGCGGCCCACGTGCTGTACGTGCACGGCGGCGGCTACATCAACGAGCTGGTGCGCCCGCACTGGGCGCTGATCCGGACCCTGGTCACGCAGGCGCGGGCGCGGGTCGTCGTACCCGCGTACATCCTGGCTCCGCGCGGCACCGCCGACCGGACCGTCCCGGTCGCCGCCGACCTGCTGAGCGGTCTGATCGCGAGCGGCGGCTCCGGTGGGACGGTGCTCATCGGGGACTCGGCCGGGGCCGGGCTGGCGCTGGCGGCCGCGCAGCGGCTGCGCGACCGGGGCGGGGACCAGCCGTCCCGGATCGTGCTGATCTCGCCGTGGCTGGACCTGACCATGAGCCATCCGGACCAGGCGGCCCTCGAGGCGGCCGATCCGCTGCTGGCCCGGTCGGGGCTGCTGGAGGCCGGGCGGTTGTACGCCGGGACCCTGGCCGCCGACGATCCCCGGGTGAGCCCGCTGCACGGGGGCTTCGCCGGGCTGGCGCCGCTGACGGTGTTCACCGGTACCCGGGACGTGCTGACCACGGACAGCCGGGAGCTGCTGCGCCGGGCCCGTGCGGACGGCGCCGAGGTGGAGTTCCACGAGGAGGCGGGGCTGCCGCACGGGTACCCGCTGCTGCCCGTGCCGGAGGGGCGGGCGGCGCGCGAGCGGATCGTCGAGCTGATCGGCTCGACGGCGCAGGGCTGACGGCTCGGCTGCCACGGCAGGTCCTGGTCCCCGGGGACGGCGACTGCTAGGCCGTGCAGGTCATCAGTGAGCTGATCGGCCAGGCACGGTACGCCGTCCAGTACGCCTCGTCGCGTGCGGCGTCGGCGGGCGGGGTGCGGTTCGGCTGCCAGCCGACGGTGACGAAGCCCGCCTCGACGGCGGCCTCGGCGAGGTCGGCGTGTGCCCACTCGCGGAATTCGAAGGGCACCGGCGGCTCGGTCAGGAAGTGCGCCTTCAGCAGCGGTGCGTCGCCGTCCGGGACCCTGTCGAGGATGCGCACCCCGTACGGCGACCAGTCCACGCGCGGGAAGGCCCCCGCGTTGGGCACGATGGCGAGCAGGCGCCCGCCGGCGCGCAGGTTGGCGCGGACGGACCGGAACATCGCGTGCAGGGACCTGCGGTCGGGCGCGTAGCTGAAGACGTACGCGGCGGTCGCGAGGTCGAAGGGGCCCAGGTGGGGCAGGCCGGCGGCGTCGGCGACGTGGTATTCGACGTCCTTCCGGTCCTTCGTCGCCTCGTGCTCGCGGGCCTGCCGGATCATCTCCTCGGAGACGTCGACGCCGACGGTCCGCCGGGCCCCGCCGCGGGCCAGCAGCCGGGTGTTGTATCCGTATCCGCAGGCCAGGTCGAGGGCGTCGAGCCCGCGGACGCCCCCGAGGGCGTCGAGGGCTCCGTGCAGGGTGTAGGTGTCGGCCGCGGAGAAGGCCGCCGTGCTCGTGGACTCGGCGTAGCGCTCGCCGATGGTGTCGTACTGGAACCGCATGCTCTGCCTTCCGGGGGCCTGCCGGGGGTGGATGCTGCGATCGTGCCCCGCGGCAGGTGCGGGGGCCGGTCCGCACACCCGTGCGTCCCCCGGACGAGGGAAGCGGTCGGCCTATCGCGGGGGCCGGGAACGCTCCGGGCGAGCGGGGATCAGCTCGCGGGCGCAGGCGCGCAGCCAGGCGTGCGCCGGGTCGGCGTCGTGGCGCGGGTGCCAGGCCATTCCGAAGGGCAGGGGCGGCAGGGCCAGCGGTATCTCGAAGGCCTCCAGCCCGAGCGCGGCGGCGAGCGGCTCCACCTGGCTGGTCATCAGTCCGACGAGGTCGCTCTCGCGCAGGACGAACAGGGAGGCGGGGAAGGTTCCCACGCTGCCGACCACGCGCCGGGACAGCCCCTGCTCGGCGAGGGCGGCGTCCACCGGACCTTCGAGGCGGCCGCGCCGCGAAGCGGTCAGGTGGTCGGCCGCGGCGAAGCGGCGCACCGTGACGGGGCCGCGGAGCAGCGGGTGGCCGCGGCGTACGACGCCCAGCATGCGCTCCTCGGCGAGGTGCTCGACGCGCACTTCGGGGGAACGGGTGTCGACGACGCCGAGTTCCAGGTCGGCGACGCCTTCGCGCAGCGCGGGGACGTCCACGTGGCTCTCCGGGAGGAAGCGCAGCCTCACCCCCGGCGCCTCGCGGGTCACCCGGGTGAAGAGGGTGGCCCCGTACACGGCGGTGAAGGCGTCGTTGGCCAGCACGGTGAAGGTGCGGGTGAGCGTGGGCAGGTCCACCTCGGCGCCGGTGAGGAAGAGGGCGCGGGCCCGTTCCACGACCGCGCGGACCTCGCCCTGCACGGCGAGCGCGTGCGGGGTGGGCACCATGACGCGGCCGGCCCGGACCAGGACCGGGTCGCCGAGGGCCTTGCGGATCCGGCCGAGGGTCCGGCTCATGGCGGGCTCGGACAGGTGCATGCGGGCCGCCGCCCGGGACACGCTCGCCTCCTCCAGGAGGACGTCCAGAGCGACGAGGAGATTCAGATCCAGCCCGGATTGCGTCACGCGCACAGGTCCCTTGCACAACTTGCACTGGAAAGCAGGTCGGTCCAACCCTACGGTGAACCACGGGTGATGGCCCGCGCCGGCCCCGGCCGGCCGCCCGGCCATGCCCCCTCTTCCCTTCTCTTCCCTTCTCTTCCCTTCTCTTCCCTTCCGCCGTACCGCCACCGACTCCGAGGAGGAGCCGTGCTCCGCCATGCCGTCACGCAGGGTCCCGCCGTCCCCGCGCCCTCCCTCACCCGGCCCGCCCTGCTCGTCCTGTGCGCCTGCGTACTGGTGGCCCAGGGGATGGTCGCCGCCGTCAACCTGCTGATCCCGCAGCTCGCCGCGTCCGACCTGCATCCGGATCCCGGCGAGCTGCTGTGGTCGGTGGACGCGTACGTCATCGTCTTCGCGGCGCTGCTGATCCCCGCCGGGGCGCTCGGCGACCGGTACGGCCGCAAGGGCGCCCTGCTCGCCGGGCTCGGCCTGTTCGCCGCGGGCGGGGCCGCCAGCGCGCTCGCCCAGGTCCCGGCCGTGCTGATCGCCGGGCGCGGCGTGTGCGGGGCGGGCGCGGCTCTGATCATGCCCGCCACCATGTCCGTCCTGGTCCATCTGAGTCCGCCCGAGCGCCGCGGCCGCGCCCTGGCCACCTGGACGCTGTCCGCGGGCCTCGGGGGCCTGGCGGGCAATGTCGGCGGCGGCCTGGCCGGGGAGTTCCTGACCTGGCGGGCCCTGTTCTGGGCCGTCGTCCCGCTCGCCGCGCTGCTCGCTCTCGCGGTCGCCCGTGCGGTCCCCCGTACTCCGTCGCAGCCCGGCGCTGCCGTCGACCCCCTCGGCGCGGCGCTGCTCGCGGGCGCGCTGCTCGCGGTGGTCTACGGGATCATCGAGGGGCCCGCGTACGGCTGGGCCTCGGCGCAGGTGCTGACCGCCTTCGGTGCGGGTGCCGCCCTGCTCGGTGCGTTCACCGGCCATGCCCTGCGCACGGCCCGCCCGCTGCTGGACCCGCGGATCTTCCGCTCGCGCAGGTTGCGCGCCGGGACGCTCGGCATCGGCACCGGCTTCTTCGGGCTCTTCGCCCTGTTCTTCGTCAATGCCCAGTACCTGCAGTACGCGAAGGGCTTCTCCCCCGCCCAGACCGGCTTCGCGATCGTCCCGCTCACCGTCGGCATGGCCCTCGTGCCCCGGTTCGGTGCCCGGCTCCAGGAGCGCACCGGGCCCCGGCTGCCGGTCGGGGCGGGGCTCGGCCTGATCGGGGCGGGTCTGCTGCTGGTCTCCACCGCCGACGCGGGCACCCCGTACCCGTTGTACGCGCTCTACCTGCTGGTGCTGTCCGTGGGTACGGGCCTGTCCGCGCCCTCGCTGACGCTGACCGTGGTCGCCGAGCTTCCCTCCCACCAGGCCGGGCTCGGCTCGGGGCTGAACACCGCGGCCCGGGAGATCGGCGCCGCCCTCGGCGTCGCGGTGGTCGGCACGGTGCTGGCCTCGCACTTCCAGGGGGACCCGAGGGATCCGGCACAGATCGCCGCCTTCACCGACGCGATGGGGACCGCGCTGCGCACGGTGGCCGTGGTGCTGTTGTGCGCGGCGGCCGCGGTGGTGGCCGGCTACCGGGCCCCGGAGCGGCCCGGGCACGGTCGCGGCCGGGATGCAGGGGCCGCCGCCGAGGGCGCATCCTGACTGTGTGATCGCGAGAGCGGACAGCGGCGGTCCCGCCCCCGATGCCACGGCCCGGGCGGTCAGCCGGGCCGCCGTGCGTGCCGTGGAGGCCGTCGGCGGGTACGCGGGCGGGGTCTACCTGCGCTCGTCGACCACCGGTCTGCTCCTGCTGGCCGTGTTCACCGGCTTGCCGCTGCAGCTGTTCCGGCCCTGGTGGCGGATGCAGGTGAACCGCCCGTACCCGGTTTCCGAGACCTACCGCTCCGGTCAGGCCGTGCACCTGCCCGACGCGGAGTCGTCGATGAGCCGCTTCCCGCAGCTGGTGGCCGGGCTGCCCTTCCCGTTCGCCTCGTTGTACGAGCCCGTCACCGCCGGGACGGACCGGTTCGGCGTGCTGCTGGTGCTGCGCGAGGCGACCCCGGGCATCCCGGTCGGGACGGAGGACCGCGAACGGCTGCGGCAGGCCGCGCAGGAGCTGGCCGCCGACCTCGCCGCGCTCTCGGCGGCCGGTGCTCCGGTGCTGTGGGAGGGCGACCCGGTGAGCGTGCCGGCGCCGCCCCCCGAGGCCGGGGCCGAGGGCGCCCGCAGGGCCGTGGACCGGCTCGCCCAGGCGGTGCTCTCCCTGGACCGGCAGGGGCGGATCGGCTACGTGAACACCGCGGCGCAGGAGCTCCTCGGTCTCGGCCGTACGCAGCTGCAGGGGCGGCTGCTGTGGGAGGCGCTGCCCTGGCTCGGGCACGCCGCCTACGAGGACCACTTCCGGGCGGGCTTCATGTCCGGCGAGCCGGTGCACTTTCCGGCCCGGCGCGGCCCGCACGCGCCCGGGCAGTGGATGTCGGTGGACCTGTACCCCGCGGTCGACGGGGTGACCATGACCCTGGGCACCTCGGCGAAACCCGCCTACGCGTCCACGCCGCAGGCCCGGCGGGACGCGCTCGCGGAGGCAGAGGCGCAGACGCAGACGGAGACGGGCGCGGGTGCGGACGCGGACGCGGACCTCGATGCGGCCGCCGACGAGGCCTCGGCGCTGTACCGGCCGGTGGCCCTCGCGATCGCGCTGACGGAGGCGGTCACGGCTCGACAGGTGTCGGCGGTGGTCACCGAGGAGCTGCTGCCGGCCTTCGGCGGCCGCCAGCTGGCCATCTACCTGCTCGACGAGCGGCATCTGCACCTGGCCTGGGAGACCGGTTTCCCGCAGGGCTTCCTCGACCGGTTCGACGGGGTCGCTCTCGACGTCCGGCTGCCGGGCGTGGAGACGCTGACCTCCGGCCGGCCGCTGTTCTTCGACTCGATGCAACACCTGGCCGCCGCCTATCCCGGCATTCCGCTGGACGCCGATGTCGGCGCCCGCGCCTTCCTGCCGCTGATCGCGTCCGGCCGGCCGGTCGGCTCGTGCATCCTCGGCTTCGACTCGCCCCGCGGCTTCAGCGCGGAGGACCGTACGGTGCTCACCGCGCTGGCGGGTCTGATCGCGCACGCCCTGGCGCGGGCCCGGCGCTACGACAGCGAGACGGCGCTCGCCCGCGGCCTGCAGGCCGCCCTGCTGCCGCACCGGCTGCCGGTGCGGCACAACGTGGCCACGGTGGGCCGCTACCTCCCCGGCACCTCGGGCATGGACGTCGGCGGCGACTGGTACGACGTCGTCGAGACCGGCACCGGCCTGCTGGCCCTGGTCATCGGGGACGTCCAGGGTCACGGTGTGGCGGCCGCGGCGACCATGGGCCAGCTGCGCAGTGCGGTACGGGCCTTCGCGCTCAGCGGAAGCACACCCGAGCAGGTGGTGGCCGGCACCAACCAGCTGCTCATCGACCTGGATCCGGGCCAGTTCGCGAGCTGCTGCTACATGCTGCTGGACCCGGCGACGGGCTCCGTCACGGCCGCCCGGGCCGGGCACCCCCAGCCGCTGCTGCGCCACCCGGACGGCCGGACCGAGGTCCTGGACCTGGCGGGCGGGGTGGTGCTCGGCGTCGACCCCGAGGCCTCGTACCCGGTCACGGAGCTGCGGCTGACGACGGGCTCGGTGCTCGCCCTGTACACGGACGGGCTGGTGGAGACGCCGGGCACCGACATCGACACGGGGGTGGAGCGGCTGCGGACGGCCCTGGCGGCGGCCCGGCCGTCCCCGCTGACCGAGACCGCCGACCGGCTGATCAGCGAGGCGGGCAACACCGCCGACCGGCCGGACGACATCGCCCTGCTGCTGGCCTCCCGGACGGGCGCGGGCGGGTAGGGCCGGTCCCGCTGCCGCAGCGTCAGCCGATGTCGGCGCCCGCCAGGGTGAGCGCGGTGTTCACGAGGCCGACGTGGCTGAACGCCTGCGGGAAGTTGCCGAGTTGGCGTCCGGCCAGGGGGTCGTACTCCTCCGCGAGCAGGCCCACGTCGTTGCGTACCGACAGCAGCCGCTCGAACAGGGCGCGGGCCTCCTCCCGCCGGCCCGTCATGTGCAGGGCGTCGGTCAGCCAGAACGAGCAGGCCAGGAAGGCTCCTTCGTCGCCGGGCAGCCCGTCGACGGTGGAACCGGCGGTGCTGTAGCGGCGGACCAGTCCGCTGCTGCCGAGTTCGGCGCGCACCGCGTCGACCGTGCCGATGACCCGGGGGTCGTCCGGCGGCAGGAATCCGACCCTGGGGATGAGCAGGGTCGCCGCGTCGAGTTCGGCGGAGCCGTAGTACTGGGTGAAGGTGCCCCGCTCGGGGTCGTAGCCGTTGTCGCACACGTCGCGGTGCACCTCGTCGCGCATGGCGCGCCAGCGTTCCACCTCGCCGGGCAGGGAGGGGTCGCTCTCCAGGGTGCGCACGGCGCGGTCGGCCGCGACCCACGCCATCACCTTGGAGTGGACGAAGTGCCGGCGGGGGCCGCGCACCTCCCACAGGCCCTCGTCGGGCCGGTGCCAGTTGCGTTCCAGGAAGTCGAGGAGCGCGAGCTGGATCCGCCAGGCGTGGCGTTCGGAGGGCAGCCCGGCGGACCTGGCCAGGTAGAGGGAGTCGATGACCTCCCCGTACACGTCCAGCTGGAGCTGGTCGACGGCCGCGTTCCCGACGCGGACGGGGGCGGAGGAGGCGTAGCCGCTCAGCCAGGGCAGTTCGCTCTCGGGGATCCGCCGCTCCCCGGCGATGCCGTACATGATCTGGAGGTCGGCGGGGTCACCGGCGACCGCGCGCAGCAGCCACTCGCGCCAGGCCCGGGCCTCGTCGAGGAAGCCGGTGGTCAGGAGCGAGCCGAGGGTGAGGGTGGAGTCCCGCAGCCAGCAGTAGCGGTAGTCCCAGTTGCGGACGCCGCCCATCTCCTCGGGCAGGGAGGTGGTGGCCGCGGCGACGATGCCGCCGGTCGGGGCGTAGGTGAGGGCCTTGAGGGTGATCAGGGAGCGGGTCACCGCCTCCTGGTAGGGGCCCTCGTAGCGGCATTGGGCGGTCCACTCCCGCCAGTCGGCGAGGCTCTGCTCCAGTGCGTCGAAGGGGTCGCACGGCTCGGGGCGCGGCTGGTGCGAGGGATGCCAGGTCAGTACGAAGGCGACGCGCCGGCCGGCGGTGACCGGGAACTGGGAGCAGGTGCTGTTCTCCTCGCCCCAGGTGCGGACCGGTGGTTCGCTGCGGAACCAGGCGGAGTCGGGCCCGGCGACAGCGACCCGGTCGCCGTCGCTGCGGCGCACCCAGGGCACGACGTGGCCGTAGTCGAAGCGCAGGCGCAGGGTGCTGCGCATCCTGACCGTGCCGCTGATGCCCTCGACGACGCGGATGACGTCGGGGGCGATCTCGCGCTGCGGCATGAAGTCGGTGACCTTGACGGTGCCGGTCGGGGTCTCCCAGTACGACTCCAGGATCAGCGAGCCGTCGATGTAGGCGCGGCGGGTGCAGGGCTCGCCGTCGGCGGCGTCGAGCGGGGCGATCCGCCAGTGGCCATTCTCCTTGTCGCCGAGGAGTTTGGCGAAGCAGGCCGCCGAGTCGAAGCGCGGCAGGCACAGCCAGTCGATGGACCCGTCGCGGCCGACCAGACCGCTGGTCATCAGGTCGCCGATGAGTGCGTAGTCTTCGATGGGTTGTGTCATTTGTGCGCTATTCCCCTGAATGTCCGGGGCCAATCAGCTCAGGCCCCGGACACCGCTCACGGGGTCAGGAGATGGTGATGAACTGACCGGTGCTCGGCACCCCCTGGGCGTCGAGCGCGAAGAGCATGTACGTCCCCGGCAGCACCACACCCGTGTCGGCGGGGATGGACACCGTGTAGGTGCCGCCTCCCGCGGGCGTGGACACCAGGGGTACCCGGCGCTGGTCGTTGTCGGTGGAGTGGGTCGCGGCCGCGGCCCGCATCAGGACGAAGGACGCCACCGGGCTCTGGGTGCTCACCGCGAGCGAGGCACCGGGGGCCGCCCTGGGGGGCACGCCCGCGGTGATGACGGGACGCGGCTTCGGCGATCCGTCCGCGTTGAGCAGGTACGGCGGAGTGAAGACGGCCCCGTCGGCGTGGTTGGTCGCACAGTCGCCGCACAGGCCCCCGCCGCCGGAGAAGATCCGCCCGTCGGGCAGCAGGTTGGCCACGCTGTGGTAGTTGCGCGGGACCGCCATGGTGGCGAGCGGGGTGAACTTCCCGGTCGCCGGGTCCCACAGCTCGGGGGTCAGGACGGAGGTGGCGTCGCTGAACGGCACCGGGTAGGCCTGGCCGCCGAAGACGGCCACCTTGCCGTCGGGCAGGACCACGCTGTTGCTGAAGGCACGGGCATGTTCCATGTCGCCTGTTCGGGCGGCCTGGACCTGGCTGCCGGAGATGCCGACGGTGTAGGCGCGCTGGGTGGCAGGGGTGTCCTGGTAGGCGGGCGAGCCGCCGAGGGTGAGCAGCTTGCCGATGTCGTAGGCGACGGCGTTGCCGGTCATGGCGTCCTGGCTGTCGGCCCGGGGGCCGGCAGGGGTGATGCTGCCGCGGCCGCTGGTGGAGATCCAGTTCATCTGCTTGCTCGGGCCCAGCTGCAGCACCTTGCCGCCCGAAGTGGCGTGCAGCCACATGTGGTTGTCGGCGCGGTAGGGTCCGGCCGGGTCGGCCGTCAGCGCCGGGGCGGCGGGGACGCCGGGGAGGCTGCGCCAGGTGCGGGTGTCCGGCGACCAGACCTCGCCGGCCTTGTCGGTGCCCGTGGCTCCGCTCCAGGATCCGCCCAGGACGAAGGCCTCGCCGGTGGAGAGCAGGGTCATGGCCTGGTAGCCGCGGGCGATGTTCATGCTCGTGGTGGCGGACCAGCTGTCGTTGGCCGGGTCGTAGATGCTCGCCTTCTCCGCGTTGCTCCCGCCGGTGACCAGCACACGGCCGTCGGCGAGCATGGCGATGCCGGGGCAGAACATGTCGTGACCGGTGTTGTCGATGCGGCGCTGGGTGACCTTGCCGGTCTTCAGGTCCAGGATCGCGGTCTGGGTGTAGCCGTTGCTGCCGCCGAAGCGGTCCACGGCGTACGCGGACCAGGCGAGCAGCTTGTCGCCCGGCAGCACGGCGGTGGCCACCGGCACCAGGGGGAATCCGGTGACCCGGCCCCAGGAGCCGTGCACGGCCGGGCTGGCCGGTCCGCTCAGGCGTATCTCGGAGGCCGAGGTCCACGGGCCGCGGCCGCCGGCCTCGCTGGTCACGGTCAGCCGTACGAAGCGGGCGGTTTCGGCGCGGGTGAAGGTGGCGGTCTTGACGGTGTCGTCGTCGCGCCAGGTGCCCGCCGCCACCGGCGTCCCGTAGGTGGAGCCGTCGGTGCTGGTGGCGATGGTGTACGCCCCCGCGCGCCCGTTGGGCCCGTCGGGGCGGGGGTGGTAGACGAGGGCGGAGACGACCGCCGTGCGGTGCATGTCGATGGTGATGACGTGCGGCAGCGGAGCGGGGGTACCGGACCACTTGCTGTGCCAGATGGTGCTGCTGTTGCCGTCGAGGACATTGGCGGCGCGGCCGTTCTCGCTGCCGGTCTCCTCGTCGCTCGCCGAGGCCGTCCATCCGGTGCGGGGCAGGTCGATGGTGGCTGCCGGGGTGCCCGGGTCGCCGAGCAGGTCGATCTCCGCCGCGGAGGACCAGGGTCCGCGGCCGCCGGCCTCGCTGAGCGCGGTCAGCCGGACGAACCGGGCGCCCTGCGGGGCGAACCCGAGGGTCTTGGCGCCGGCGTCGTCCGCGAGGGTGCCGGTGGCGACCGGGCTCGCCCAGTTCTGCCCGTCGGCGCTGACACTGATGCTGTACTCACCGACGCGTCCGTTGGGCCCGTCGGCGCGGGGACGGTAGACGAGGGCGGAGACGACCGCCGTGCGGTGCATGTCAATGGTGATGACGTGCGGCAGCGGAGCGGGGGTACCCGTCCACTTGCTGTGCCAGATGGTGCTGGTGTTGCCGTCGAGGACGTTGGCCGCGCGGCCGTTCTCGCCGGCGGTCTCCTCGTCGCTCGCCGTGGCCGTCCATCCGGTCCGGTCGAGGACCGGGGCCGCCGGCTCCATCGCGTTCGCCGGGGCGATGCCGTGGTGCGGCGACTGTTTCGCCGTCTGCTGGTCGACGGGCACGGGTGCGGGTCGGGGGGTCGGTGCGCGGCCGGCGGCTGCCGTGCTCGTGACACCGATCCACGGGATCAGGCCGATCAGCAGCGAGCCGAGGCCGAAGGCTATGAGCAGGTGGGAACGGCGTAACACGCGGTGAAAGGCGAGGAAGCGCCTGGACTGCAATCTGACCTCCTGGGGCGAACTGATGTGCCCCGTAGAACATAGGTGAGTGCAGCAATAACTCGCCTGGAGTCAAGGAGAGTTGGCGTAAACCCGCATGCCCGGTCGGCATATGCGGACGCCGGGTGGGGCGCAGTGGCCCACCCGGCGTCGGACAGCGCGAAACCCCGGTCACTCAGGTCGCATCAGCCGCATCAGTCGCTCCCGCAGCTCTGGTCGCCCTGTTCGCTCTGGTCGCGTCAGCCTCGTCAGTCGCGGACGAGGAGCAGTACGACGGCGAGGACCACACCGAGGGCGACGGCGAGGGCGCCGTGCGCGAGACGGTGGCTCCGCAGCACGGGCAGGAAGCGGTCGACGGCGTAGCGCCCGGGGCCGGTGAGGGCGAGGGCGGCGGCGCCCGCGGTCAGCAGCAGTTCGTACTCGATGCCCTTCGGGGCGAAGAAGGCGCCGGCGCCGTGGACGGCGATCGCATTGATGAGGGTGCCGACGATGGCCGCACCGGCGAGCGGCGTGAGCAGTCCGAGGACCAGGCCGAGGCCGCCGAGGGTCTCGGTGAGGCCGGCGAGGACGGCCATGGCGTCACCGGCGGGGTAGCCGCTGGCGGTGAAGAACTGACCGGTGCCGCTGATGCCGCCGCCCCCGAACCAGCCGAAGAGCTTCTGCGAGCCGTGCGCGGCCATGGTCAGACCGAGGACGAGGCGCAGGAGCAGCAGGCCGGCGTCGTGGCCCGGGGTGGAGAGGACGGCGGGCCGGGGGTGCGCGGCCGCGGAGGCGGCCTGCGGCTTCGTCGCGGTGGCGGAGGGGCTGGTCATCGAGGGGGGTCCTTCCGGTCGGGCGGCCCGGGGAGGCAGGGGAGAGTTGTTCAAATTCGAACCGCTAGACCCCGACCCTAACCACTGATTCAAATTGGAACAACCCGTGTAGTCTGAAGCCATGGCTGAACCGAGATGGCTGGACGACCGCGAGATGCGCGCCTGGAGCGGTTTCCTGGCCGCATCGGCCCTGGTGAACCGCCGTCTCGACCAACAGCTCAAGGACGACTCCGGGCTCTCGCACCCCCAGTACGAGATCCTCGTACGGCTCGCCGCGGCGCCCGGGCGCGAGCTGCGGATGACCGAGCTCGCCAACGGCCTGATCAACTCCAAGAGCGGGCTGACCTACCAGGTCACCCAGATGGAGAAGGCCGGGCTGGTCCGCCGCCGCAGCTGCCCTTCCGACGTGCGCGGCGTCTTCGCCGTCCTCACCGACGCGGGCAGCGCCAAGCTGGAGGAGGCCGCCCCGGGGCACGTGGCGACGGTCCGGGAGATCCTCGTCGACGTCCTGACCCCCGGGCAGCTCGACGCGCTCGCCGACGGGCTGGGCGAGGTCGGCCGCCGGCTGCGCGGAGAGGGCGCCTGAGTGGCCAGGACCGCCGATGGGGTATCGCGGCCCGATTTCGGGGTATAGGGCCGCCATGGACGGAAAGGTCTGGCTCACCCTCGGCGTGATCATCGCGGTGGGGCTCGCGATCGCCGCGGCCGTGCTCCTGGTACGGGTCTTCGCGGCCCGGCGGCTGCTGCTCGACGCGGGCATCCCGCTGCACGACAAGGCCCTGTTCTGGGTCGCCGTCGCCTACACCGTCTCGCCGGTGGACCTGGTTCCGGACCCGGTGTACCTGGACGACATCGGGTTCCTGCTGCTGGCGCTGCGCTCGCTGCACGCGGCGGCCGGGGCGATCCGCCCCACGAAGGAGCCCGGCGCCGCCGCCTGAGTCAGACGTGCTGGTCGAAGAGGACCGGATTGCCGTCCGGGTCGACCACGAGGAAGCTGCCCGGACCCGACCCCGACTCGTCGACCTCCGTCAGGAACGGCACACCCCGCGCCTTCAGCTGCCGCTGCACCTCCCGGATGTCGGTGAACGCCCCGAGCGCGCTCGCGCTGCTGTCCCAGCCCGGGTTGAAGGTCAGCATGTTCCTCTCGAACATGCCCACGAACAGCCCGATCACGACATCGCCGTTCTTGAGGATCAGCCAGCCCTGCTCGGGGTCCCCACCGAAGGCGGCGAATCCGAGGTTCTCGTAGAACGCCCGGGAGGCGTCGAGGTCGCGGACGGTGAGACTCACGGAGAAGGCACCCAGATCCATGCGCTCCAGCCTGGCCGCCCCCGGATCGGGCCGCAACCGCGCCGCCCGCGGGCGGCGGCGGGCGGGAAACGGGAGGCCGGCGGGAGGTCAGCGGACGTCGTGGGGCCGGAACTGGATGCTGATGCGGGGGCCGACGGCCCGCGCCGACTTGGGTACGGCGTGCTCCATGGTCCGCTGGCAGGAGCCGCCCATGACCACGAGGTCCCCGTGCCCCAGGGGCAGCCGCAGCAGGGTGGCACCGCCGTCGCGGGGGCGGAGGGCGAGATCGCGAGGATCTCCGACGGAGACGATGGCCACCATGGTGTCCTCGGTCGACGAGCGGCCGGTCCGGTCGCCGTGCCAGGCGACGCTGTCGCGGCCGTCGCGGTACAGGCACAGACCCGCGGTGGTGAACGGCTCGCCGAGCTCGTCGGCGTAGTGGCCGCTCAGCACCTCACGGGCCTCCGTGAGCGAGGCGTGGGGCAGGGGCTCGTCCGCGGCGTAGAAGGCGAGCAGCCGGGGCACGTCCACCTCCCGCTCGTACATCTGCCGCCGCTCGGCGCGCCAGGGCACGTCGGCGGCCAGCCGCTCGAAGAGCGCGTCGGCGCCGCTCAGCCAGCCGGGCAGGTGATCGACCCAGGCCCCGGCCCCGAGGTCGGTCCGCCGCATGCCGCCGAGGGGGCCGAGCCGGATCTCGTCGCCCTGGTCGAAGAGGGAACCCTGAAGGCCCTGGACTGCGTGCATGGACCCAGCCTAACCCCATGAACCGAACAGATGCTCGAATAACTCGCCCGACTCAGGCCGTCAGCGCCCCCGGCCCCGTGCGGCGGGACGGTCGGCACAGGACCGTGACGGCCACCGAGACCCCGGCGGCGACGGCGATCGCGGTGCCCGGGGCCAGGTACTGGGCCAGGCCGCCGACGATCACGGCGCCGAGGCCCTGCCAGGTCATCCGGCCCGCCGACTCGACCCCCTGCACCTGGCCGCGGATCCTCTCGGGGGTGTGGGCGAGGAGTTCTTCCTGCAGGGGCAGGGTGGCCGCGAAGCCTGCACCGGCGAGGAACACCGCGACCGCCGCGACCGCGACGGGCGGCTGGACGGCGAACAGCAGGAAGGGCGCCGCGAGCAGCAGCCGCAGGGCGAAGGCGCAACGCCGCCGCCGGGCGGCGGTGAGCAGTCGGCCGACGGTCAGGTCCCCGAGGAGCATGCCCGCCGATCCGGCGGCGAGGAAGGTACCCGCGTGGCCGGGGTCGTAGGAGATGAACAGGGCCTCGCAGCCGACGATCAGACCGTTGGGGATCCACAGGTTCAGCAGCAGCATCCGGCGGCCGGGGTGGGAGAACAGTTCGGCGTTCGTCGACCAGGTCCGGCGCAGCCCGGGTCGCCGGGTGAGCCGGACCGAGCGCTCCCGGACGGTGGTCGCCACCACGGCCGCCCCGAGCGCGGTCAGGGCCGCGGCGACGGCGAAGACCCCCTGCGGGCTCAGGTGGCGCAGCAGTACGGCGCCGATGGCGTACCCGGCGATCGCCGTACCGCCCGAGGTGATGTTCATCAGCGAACGGGCGGGCGCGTAGGCGGAGGTGGGTACGACTTCGGCGAGCAGCCCCAGTCGCGCGCCGGTTCCGAGGGACTGGAGGAAGCCGAGCGCCAGCAGCAGGGCGAACCGGGCCACGAGCGGCAGTCCCGGGGCCGCCTGGGCTGCGACACCGGCCAGCGAGGCGAGTTGGAGCAGGAGGAGGGTGCGCCGGGGCCGTTCGCCGTCCGCGACCGACATCAGCGTCAGCGCGCCGAGGACCGTCGCGAACGTGGCGCCGTACATGCTCACGGCCGTCAGGAAGGGGGAACCGGTCTGCCGGTTGACCAGGGTGCCGAGGGCGAAGCCGGACAAAGTGCTCGCGGCGACGGTGAGGGTGAAGCTGACGTGGAGACCGCTGAACTCCTTGTTGCGGAGCAGGTCCCGGTAGCCGGTGGAAGGTGTGGCGCAAGGGCTGGTGGACTGGCGTGAAGGCATGAAAAAAGCCTCCGGAGACACGCACGGGGTGCGCACACCGAAGGCCGACGCGGTGATTCTAGCAGTCCTGCAGGTCCAGTTGGTGGACACCTCGGGTCCCGCGGGATCCGCCGGATCGGCATTACCGCAGCGTAGGCGTGTGATCAGGAACTCACGGTCTTGGCCGCAGGCGCTGCGCGCGGTACCGTCACGGCGACATTTCCACATAGCGACGACGGCGAGACGGAAGTCCGGTGTGAATCCGGCATGGTCGCGCCACTGTGTGCTGCGGCGGCACCCCTTGGGTGGCGGCGTGGCGAGTCAGACCCGAGGACCGTCGTCCTGCACCACCGTATGGGACGCGTTGTTCCCCGAGGAGGTTCCATCATGGCCGAGGCTCTCGCTTCCGCTGCCGTATCCACCCCCGCCGGCTCCCTGTCGGCTCCGCTGCCCGTGCGCGCGGTGCTGCCCTGGGCACTCTTCGTCGGTCTCCTGATGCTCGTCGCCCTCTACTTCGTCGGCGCCGAACAGGGCGCCACGGCCGTGTTCGCCGGCGAGGGCGTGCACGAGTGGGTGCACGACGGTCGTCATCTGCTCGGCTTCCCCTGCCACTGAGAGGCCACGCACATGTACGCCTCTACTGTCAGAGGTCTTCTGGTCCGCGGCATGCTCGCGGGCCTGATAGCCGGACTGTTCGCCTTCGCCGTCGCCTACGTGGTGGGTGAGCCCCCGGTACGGGGTTCCATCGCCGTGGAGGAGGCACAGGCCGCCAAGGACGCCGCGAGCGCCCCGAGCGCCCACGCCGGGCACGGCGGTGACGCCACGTCGGGCGAAGCCGCCGAGGAGGAGGAAGAGCTCGTCAGCCGGCCGGTCCAGTCGACCGTCGGCCTGGCCACCGGTGTCCTCGTCTACGGGGTCGCGCTGGGCGGCATCGCCTCGCTCGCGTTCTCGTTCGCCCTCGGCCGTGTCGGCGGGTTCAGCCCGCGGGCCACGGCGGCGCTCACCGCCGCGGCCGCCTTCGGCACGGTCTACCTGGTGCCGTTCCTGAAGTACCCGGCCACCCCGCCGGCGGTCGGCAACCCGGACACGATCGGTCAGCGGACCACGCTGTTCTTCCTGATGATCCTGCTCAGCGTGCTGCTCGGCGTCGGCGCGATCATCCTCGGGCGACGGCTGGCACCGCGCCTGGGCAACTGGAACGCGACGCTGGCCGCGAGCGGTGGCTTCATCGTCGCCGCCGCCCTGGCGTTCGTGTTCCTGCCGGACAACAGCGATGCGGTCCAGCCCGGTTTCCCCGCCGCCCTGCTGTGGGAGTTCCGGGTCGCCTCGCTGGCCGTCCAGCTCGTGCTGTGGACGGTATTCGGCATCGTCTTCGGCGTCCTCGCCCAGCGGCTCCTGGCCGCGCGCGCCGAGGGCGCGGAAGTGACGGCTCCGGCTCAGCAGGAGGCGCCCGCGCTCGGCTGACGCCACCCGCGACGCCTGTGCCCGGGCCCCGCCGACCCC
>NZ_JBSGXU010000151.1:0-20098 GCF_053610205.1 Streptomyces sp. NPDC054932
CCAGATGTGGAAGCCCGGTAACGGGTGAAGCTGACTGGTACTAATAGGCCGAGGGCTTGTCCTCAGTTGCTCGCGTCCACTGTGTTAGTTCTGAAATAACGAACAGCTGTGTCAACACCAGCGTTCAAATTTCATAGTGTTTCGGTGGTCATAGCGTTAGGGAAACGCCCGGTTACATTCCGAACCCGGAAGCTAAGCCTTTCAGCGCCGATGGTACTGCAGGGGGGACCCTGTGGGAGAGTAGGACGCCGCCGAACAATCATTGTGGGAAAGCCCCGCACCAGCCCTTCACGGGCTCGGTGCGGGGCTTTTCTGCGTTTATCCGGATGTAGCCTGGATGCCTCGCTGGTTAGGATCACCGACTATGAGCGATATCCAGCACGTAATACGTCCGGTGCGTGACGACGAGTGGGAGAAGGTCAAGGAGCTGCGGATCGCCTCCTTGCACGATGCTGCCGCGCCCATTGCCTTCCTCGACACCGCCGAGCTGGCCGAGGCCCGGCCCGACAGCTTCTGGCAGGAGAGGACCGCCGGCGCCGCCTCCGGGCGGGCCGCGCGGCAGTTCGTGGCCGTGGGGCCCGACGGGGTGTGGAACGGCACCGTGACCGTGCTCGTCGAGGAGCTCGGCACCACCGATTTCCTCGACCGGGAGATCGAGACGACCCAGGGGCACATCGTCGGCGTCTTCGTCCGCGAGGGCCTGCGGGGCACCGGACTGGCCGAGGAGCTCTTCCGGGCCGGGCTGGAGTGGGCCTGGTCGTTGGAGGGGCCCGCGCTGGAACGCGTACGCCTCTACGTGCACGAGCGGAACGAGCGGGCGCAGGCCTTCTACCGGCGTACGGGGTTCCAGGACAGTGGCGTGCGGGTGCCGTTGGAGAGCGACCCGTCCGCCAAGGAGCTGGAATTCGTCTTCCCGAGGCCTTAAGGCAGGTCGGCCCCGGGCCAGCGGGATCGGGCCTGCTCGCGGCTGCGGCACAGGGCGAGCAGGGGGAGCGTGCCCTCCGTCAGGAGCTCCGGGAGCTGGGGGATCGGGGCCACCGCGGCCACGTCGTCCAGCACCAGGGAAAGTGGTGGGTCGAGCCGACCGTGGGATGACCGTGCGGCCATGCGGCGGCCGTGCTCGACCACGTGAGAGGCGAGTGCGGTGAGCAGGGGCATCGCACCCGGGTGGGTGCGGGGATCCTCCAGAGGTTCACCCACCAGGTAGAGGGTGCCCCCTTCGGCGACGAATGATGCCAGCGTGAGGGCATCCGTTCGGTTCGGGTTGCAGGCCTCGCGGATGTGGATCGAGGTCAGGCAGGACAGGGCCCGGGCCGTCAGGTTCTGGGCGAGTTCCCGGCGTTCGGGGTGGGCGGTGAGTGCGCTCTCCAGCTCGCCGGCCGCTCCGGGGGCGGCCTGTGGGTGGGTGCGCAGGATGCGTACCGGGTCCTGGGCGCTGTTGCCCTGGGCCCAGCGGTGGAGGAGCTTGAACGGGCGGTCCTCCAGGGCGGCGGCCTGGAGCCAGCTGCGCAGGAGGGTCTCCGCGGTGTCGGCCACGGCCGCGTCGATGCGGGCCTGTGGGCGTACGGGGGCCAGCAGGGCGATCGCGCGGGCCGCGGCGGTGTCGCGGTCGGCGCATCCCTCGGCCGGGTTCCAGTGCATGCGGGCCGGGGTGTCGCACAGGTGGGAGGGGTCGTAGAGGAGGACCGGGCCGAGTTTGGCGCGGGCGTCCTTGGTCTCGGCCCAGAGGGCGGGCGAGGAGGTGACGACGAGGGCTGCGCCGACGGCTGCGCCGATGCGGTGTGCTGCGGCGCGGATGCGGTCGTCGGGGCCGGCGTACGCGAGGCCGTCCTCGGGGGCGGTGGTGGTGGCGGCCGCTGCGGGTGTGGGCCCGGGTGCGTAGCCGAAGCCGTAGCGGTATGCCTCGTCGGACGGCGCGGGCGGTCCGCCGGGGGCGCCTTTCGCGGACCCGCGTGCTTCGAACGCCGGCGGGGTCGCAGGGGTGGGGGAGCTGACCGCGGAGCCGTGTGCCTCGAAGGCCGGCGGGGCGGGGGTGGGGTCCGGTGGCGCCGAACCCGCCAGGGCACGCCGGGATTTGGTGCGGGCGATGATGCCGATGGCGAAGACGGTGAGTACGAAGATCACCAGGAGCTGGCTGACGAACAGGCCCCAGAACAGGCCCCAGCCCGAGAGGGCCGCCGGGTCGGTGTCCGGCCAGGCGCCCGGGATGTCGTGCGGCTGCGCTATCAGGGCGCGGACTGCCCCCGGGGTCCGGGTGAAGGTGACGGTGTCGGGCCAGGCGCCCTTGGCGAGGACGGCGGCCAGGCCGGTGGCCGACCAGACGAGGACGGCGACCCCCAGGAGGAAGGCCAGGAGACCGACCAGCAGGCCGTCCGGGATGCCGCCGCCGCGCGCGGGGGGCTCCGTACGTCGTGCTTCGTGCATGGTCAGGCCACCGTGGTCGCGGAACCCGGGCCGCCGCGGCGGCGCTCGATGGACAGGGCCCTTTCCTCCGCCTCGAGTTCGGCGGCGAGCATGTCGGCGGGGAGACGGCTGGGGGCGGAGGACTCGGTCATGGCCCGGTCCGTGAAGACGAGGGGGCGTTCGGCTTCGGTGATCAGGTGTTTGACCACCTGGACGTTGCCGTTGACGTCCCAGACCGCGATGCCGGGGGTGAGGGTCGGGATGATCTCGACCGCCCAGCGCGGGAGGCCGAGTACGCGGCCGGTGGCGCGGGCCTCGTCGGCCTTCTGGGCGTAGATGGTGCGGGTGGAGGCCATCTTGAGGATCGCCGCGGCTTCGCGTGCGGCGGCTCCGTCGACGACGTCGGAGAGGTGGTGGACGACGGCGACGAAGGACAGGCCGAGGCGGCGGCCGAACTTCAGCAGGCGCTGGAACAGCTGTGCGACGAAGGGGCTGTTGATGATGTGCCAGGCCTCCTCGACGAGGAAGATGCGCTTCTTCCGGTCGGGGCGGATCCAGGTGTGCTCCAGCCAGACGCCGACGATCGCCATGAGGATCGGCATCGCGATGGAGTTGCGGTCGATGTGGGAGAGGTCGAAGACGATCAGCGGGGCGTCGAGGTCGATGCCGACGGTGGTCGGGCCGTCGAACATGCCGCGCAGGTCGCCGTCGACGAGGCGGTCGATGACGAGCGCGACGTCGAGGCCCCAGGCCCGGACATCGTCTATGTCGACGTTCATCGCGAGGGCGGATTCGGGCTCGGGGTGACGCAGTTGCTCCACGATGTCGGTCAGGACCGGCTGGCGGGTGGTGATGGTGTCCACCACGTAGGCGTGCGCGACCTTGAGCGCGAAGCCGGCGCGCTCGTCGAGGCCGTGGCCCATGGCGACCTCGATGATGGTCCGGAGCAGCGCGAGCTGACCGGTCGCGGTGATCGCCGGGTCGAGGGGGTTGAGGCGGATCCCGTCGTCGTTGGCGGCGATGGGGTCCAGGCGGATGGGGGTTATCCCCAGCTGCTGGGCGATCAGGTTCCATTCGCCGACGCCGTCCTCGCCCTGGGCGTCGAGGACGACGACCTGGCGGTCCTTGAAACGGAGCTGGCGCAGGACGTACGTCTTCTCCAGCGCGGACTTGCCGTTTCCGGATTCGCCGAGGACCAGCCAGTGGGGGGCCGGCAGCTGCTGTCCGTAGAGCTGGAAGGGGTCGTAGATGTAGCCCTTGCCGCTGTAGACCTCGCGGCCGATGATGACGCCGGAGTCGCCGAGGCCGGGGGCGGCGGTGGGCAGGTAGACGGCTTGCGCCTGCCCGGTGGAGGTGCGGACGGGCAGGCGCGTGGTTTCGACTTTGCCGAAGAGGAAGCTGGTGAAGGCGTCCGTCAGGGCGGACATGGGATCTCGCATGGGCGGCACTTCCCTCCAGCTAGCGTCGGATGCCGGTGGCGAACGGCAAGGTGTTGACGAAGGCGCGGTGGTGCTCGCGGTCGCACCATTCCAGCTTCAGGTAGGACTTGCCGGCGGAGGCGCGGATCGTGCGCTTGTCGCGGGCGAGTGCCTCCGGTGAACGCGAGGACACCGTGATGTACCCGACCAGGTTGACTCCTGCCGCACCGCTCGCGAGATCTTCACCTCTTTGGTCGAGCCGGCCGTGGGCGGCGATGTCGCGGGGGTCGACGGTCCGGTTCATCTTGGCGGCGCGGGAGGCGTCGGCCTCGTCGTTGGTCTTCTCGGTGAGCATGCGCTCGATGGCCACCTCGGTGGGCTCCAGGTCCATGGTGACGGCGACGGTGCGGATCACGTCGGGGGTGTGGACGAGCAGCGGGGCGAGGAAGTTGACGCCGACCGGTGTCATCGGCCACTCCTTGACCCAGGCGGTGGCGTGGCACCAGGGGGCGCGGGTGGAGGACTCGCGGGTCTTGGCCTGGAGGAAGGTGGGTTCGACCGCGTCGAGCTCGGCCGGCCAGGCGTTGCGCTTGGTCATGGCCTGGATGTGGTCGATGGGGTGGTCCGGGTCGTACATGGAGTGCACGAGGGAGGAGAGGCGGCCCTGGCCGAGGGGCTGGCGGACGCGGATGTCGGCCTCGGCGAGGCGGGCGCAGATGTCGGTGAGCTCGCGGGCCATGACGATGGCGAGGCCGGCGTCGCGGTCGAGCTTGCGGCCCTTGTGGGGGGTGCCGGCGCGGGCGATGGCGTTGGCCTCGGCGGCGAGTTCGCGCGTGTAGTGCATACAGGCGACGAGGTACGCGCGGTGCTGCTCGGAGGAGGTGGACACCATCGACTGGAGCTGGTCGTAGGACTCGCGCAGCCAGCCGGGGGCCTGGGTGTCGCCGCGCTGGGCCACGTCCTTGGCGTGTGCGTCCGGGTCGGCGGGCAGGGTGCGGGCGAGCATCTGGAGGCGGGTGACGAAGCCGTCGCCGTTGGCCACGTGCTTGAGGAGCGTGCCGAAGCGGTCGACGAGGGCTTCCTGGTCCTCGCTGTCGCGCAGGCCGACGCCGGGGCCCTCGATCTCGATGGCGGCGGTGACGGTGCGGCGGTCCGCGTGGAGGAGGACGGCGATCTCGTCGGGGCCGAAGGGGGCGGCGAGCCAGTTGATCCGGCCGATGCCGGGGGGCGGGCCGACCTCGACCTCGCGGCCGTCGGAGCCGCGGATGCCGGCTTCCATGGCGCCCGAGCGGTACGTGGTGCCGCGTCGCAGGGTCCGCTTGTAGCTGCGGCTGATCTCGAACCAGCGGTAGAAGGTGCGGCCCTTGTACGGGACGTAGACGGCGGCGAGCGCGAGCATGGGGAAGCCGGCGAGGCTGACGATGCGCAGGGTGAGGTCGGGGACGAGCAGTCCGCTCATCATGCCGAAGAACGCCCCGGCGATGATCAGGGCGATCTCGCCGGTCTCGCGGTTCTTGCCGACGATCGCGTTCGGCCGGGCCCGGCCGATGAGATACGTGCGGCGGGGCGCGACCGGGTGCAGCTGGTGGGACTGGGTCGTCAACGCCCGTCACCTCCTGTGTTCCTCGTGCTCGAACTCGTGCGGGGCGGGGGTGCGGCGGAGGGGACAGATCCGCCGCCTGCTCCGCCGCCGGAGGTGGGTCGGCTGCTGTGGGCCGCGACGCCTCCGGAGAGGGGGTTGGCGGGGCGGGGCGCGCTGTTGCCGCCGCCGTCGCCTCCGCGGTGGGCGCCGCGGCTGCTGTGGGTCTTGATGCCCTGGGAGACGAGGGAGGCCGGGGAGCTGATGACGGCGGCCGCCTGGGCGCCGTCGGTGGCCTTGCTGCGGCCCGCGCGGGCGGAGGCGATCTCGTCGCCGAAGCCGGGGACGAAGCGGTAGATCATGGCGGAGGCGAAGATCGCCAGCAGGATGATGGCGAGGCCGGTGACGACGGCGGAGAAGGCGTTGGGCCCCTTTTCGCCGGTCAGGGCGCCGGCGAGGCCGAGGACGATGACGATGACCGGCTTCACGAGGATGACGGCGATCATGATGCCGGCCCAGCGGCGGACGTGGCCCCAGAGGTTGCGGTCGACGAGCCCGGAGTAGACGACGACGCCGAGGAGGGCGCCGACGTAGAGGAGGGCGGCCCGGATGAACAGCTCCAGGTAGAGCACGCCGGCGGCGAGGACGGTGACGAGTGCGACGACGATCAGCATGATCGGGCCGCCGCCGATGTCGTCGCCCTTCTTGAGGGCTTCGGAGAAGGAGCCGAAGAAGACGTCGGTCTGGCCGCCGGCGGCGGAGGCGATGACCTCGGTGACGCCGTCGGTTGCGGAGACGACGGTGTAGAGGACGAGGGGGGTGAACGCGGAGGCGAGGACGGTGAGCCAGAGGAAGCCGATGGCTTCGGACATGGCGGTGGTGAGGGGGACTCCGCGGACGGCTCGTTTGGCGACGGCGAAGAGCCAGAGGACGAGGGTGAGGATGGTGGAGGCGGCGAAGACGACGGAGTACTGCTTGAGGAAGGCGGGGTTGGTGAAGTCGACCTCGGCCGAGCCCTTGACCGCTTCGCTGAGCTTGGTGACGATCCAGGCCGCGGCGTCGGCGCAGCCGCGGGCCAGGGAGGCGAGGGGGTTGAGGGCGTCGGCCGGGTCGCTGGGTGCGAGGCCGGGAGGTCCGCCGGTTCCGCCGTTGCCGCGCTCGCAGTAGTCCCGGGCCGGCCCCGCGATCAGCGCGCAGGGGTCATTGGTCGTGGTGGGCGCCGGAGGGGTCGGGTCCGGGGCCGCCACTGCGCGGGTTGCGAACACTACGACCGCGGTCTGGACGGCTGCAGCCGCAGCGCCGATGCCGAGGGCCGAGAGCCTGGGGCTACCGGGCATAGGTGAACCCTCCGAATTCGGTGACCGCGCTGCTGATCTCGCCGGACCCGGACACGGCGTTGTCACCGGTGACCGGGGTAGGACCGTCCTTCTGTGAGGTTTCGACGATTCTCCAGTCGGAGCCGTTCCACTTCATCGTGATGGAGATGGTGAACCAGCCACTGGTCACCGGGCGCGTGGACTTTTCGCCGGTGAGTCCGAACATGGCGATGCACCACACGTCGACGGCGGCGGTGTCTCCGGCGTAGCTCTTGACCTTGGTCCCGGCGGGAACGGAGCGGCTGACGAAGGTGGTGCCCGCCGGGGCGAGGCCGTCCTTGGTCAGACCGATCTGGGAGAGGAGAGCGGCGGAGTAGTCGGCGTCGTAGCGGGACTGGAGCTTCGCCCGTGTGCTGTCGTCGGCGAGGGCGTCCACGATGGCGCGTCTGCGCGCAGGATTGAACATGCCGTCAGAGCCCACCGCCACCGCGTAGTTGGCGGCGGCCGACTGGGCTCCCTGTTCGTCGTGGGCGAAGCCCTTGGGGATGCCTGCCGATTTGCCCGTCACCGGGTCCGTGCCCGTGGCCGCCGTGGAGGAGTCCGTCGGGGGTTTGTCCGAGGCGGGGTCCGACGGGGTGTCCGGGGCGGAGTTGGCGAAGGCGATCGCGGCGATCAGGAGGACCACCACGCCGACCACGGTGATCAGGCTGCGGGAGGTGCGGGGTGTGCGGCGGGTGGGGCCGTACGGGTCGGGCGGGGAGTCCGGGAGGCGGGTGCGGGTCTGGCCGGTGCCGCCGACCTCGCCGTGGCCGCCGGCGCCGCCGTACTGGTCGTCGTTGCTCATTCCCTGTTCGCCCCCTCCGCGTCGTACGACGGTAGCGCTGGTTCCCGCGTGGATGTGGTGTGGTGATGCGTCATCAGCTACGGGGCCCGGCGCGTGACCCGGCTAGACGGCCATCCCGTAGACGATCGTGAACAGGGTCCCGAGGGAGCCGATGATGAAGACTCCGGTCAGTCCGGCCACGATCAGGCCCTTGCCCTGTTCCGCGCTGAATGTGTCGCGCAGGGCGGTCGCGCCGATGCGCTGTTTGGCCGCACCCCAGATGGCGATGCCCAGGCAGAGCAGGATGGCCACGGCCATGACCACCTCGATCATGACCTTCGCTTCGTTGCCGAGACTGCCGAAAGGCCCCCAGTTCGGGGCGATTCCGCCGATGATGGTGGTGATGTCGCCCTTTTCGGCTGCCAGGATCATGTAACTCACCGCCCCTGTATGGGTAGTTCCGGAAGCCCCTTGCCCGACGGCAGGGGTTACGCACTATCTTCGCTGATGAAACCGCTGCCGTCGTCGACTTGACGGCTCTCTTTACCCGATCTCGCGGCCTGCGATCCGCTTCCGCGCTCTGACCTGGGCAGGGGCGGCATCCACGCGCATGAACATGCGGTCACTCTGTGTATCACGGAGGGTGACGCCGGGCAATGATTGTCGTCTCGGCGTACGGAAGGTGGCGTCGCGTGTCGTTGTCAGTGGGGTGCGGCAGGCTGGGGAGCATGACGACTCCTTGGACTCTCGCGGACCTCGAGGCGGCCATCCGGGCGGGGTGGTCGGCCGCGACCAGCGAGCCCGCCGACATCACGAGGATCCCCTGGACGCCGGAGAATCCGGCCTGGGGGCACTGTGACATCACCGCCCTCGTGGTGCAGGACCTGGTGGGTGGGGACCTGATGGTGGGTGAGGTGTTCCACGAGGGCCGGCAGGAGGGCTACCACTGGTGGAACGTGCTGCCCGGGGGCATCCGGATCGATCTGACGCGGGAGCAGTTCCGTAGGGGTGAGACGGTCACTCCGGGGCGGGTCGTGAAGCGGCCGGCCGGGCGGTTGTCGAGGCGGTGGGAGGAGTACCAGCTGCTGCGGCAGCGGGTCATCGACAAGCTGGGGCCGTTGCCCGGTGCGACGGTGACGCGGGACGGGCGGCGGCTCGCCCATACGGACTTCGGGGGGCCGGGGGCTCCGCTGCTGGCGTTGCACGGGCACTTCGAGGCGGGGGCGACGGCCTTCGGGCGGCTGGCCATGGAGCTGGGTCCGGCGTGGCGGGTGATCGCCCTGGACCAGCGGGGGCACGGGGAGTCCGACCGGGCGGGCGAGTACACGCGGGACGGGTACGTCGCGGATGCGGAGGCCCTGCTGGAGCAGCTGGGACTGGGGCCGGCGGTGGTGCTGGGGCATTCGCTGGGCGGGGTCAATGCGTACCAGCTCGCGGCGCGGCGGCCGGATCTGGTGCGGGCGGTGGTGGTCGAGGACATCGGGGCGGTGGTCGACGGCGACCTGTCGTTCGCGCGGGAGTGGCCGAGACGGGCCGCGACCCGGGCCGGGTTCCTGGCGGGGGTGGGGAGTGCGGCTCCGTACCTGGAGGGGTCCTTGAGGGAGTACCCGGACGGGTGGGGGGCCGCGTTCGAGGTGGAGGACATGGTGGAGTCGCAGCGGGGGCTGAACGGGGACCACTGGGGGGACTGGCTGCGGGTGCGGAAGCCGACGCTGCTGGTGCGGGGGGACCGGAGCGGGGTGCTGTCGGCGGAGCACGCGCGGGAGATGACGGTGCGGAGGGCGGGGGTGCGGTTGGTCGAGCTGCCGGCGGGGCATGCGGTGCGGGTCGGGGACCCGGAGGGGTACTTCGCTGCCGTGCGGGGGTTCTTGGCGCGGGTGTGAGTCCGCCGGCACCCACCGGCGTGCGCCGGTGCCGGGGCTCCGCCCCGGACCCCGTGCCTCAAACGCCGGCGGGGCTGGAGAGGCGACGGGCGGGGCTGGGGGCTGGAAGTGGGCGTTGGGAGGGGGGGGCTCAGGTCCAGTGGGTGGGGCGGGTGAGGGTCGGGGGGATGCGGGTGGCGGGGTCGCCCTGGGCGGCGTTCAGCTGGGCCTGGGTGAGGAAGACGGCGTCGCGCAGGTCCGCGCCGCGGAGGTTGGCGTCGCGCAGGTCCGCGCCGATCAGGTCGGCCGTGCGCAGGTCGGCGCCGTTCAGGTCGGCGGCGATCAGGTAGGCGCCGCGCAGGTTCGCGCTGCGGAGGTCGGCTCCGGCGAGGCGGGCGCCCATCAGGTCGGCGCCGCGGTGGTTCTTCCTGCGGCCCGGAGCCTTGGCCCGTACGAGTTCGCTGGTCTTCAGGAGCAGGGTGTTGATCCGCTGGCGGAGCGCGCCGACGTCCAGGTCCGTCAGGGTCTGCGCATCGGCGCGGGTCAGTTCCTCGGCCTCCGTCAGGGCGCGGCGCAGGTCCGGGTGGACCGGGGCGGCGGCCGGGAGGGTGAGGGCCTCGCTGACGTAGAAGAGCAGCTCGTGCAGCTGCCGCAGTACGGGGAAGACCTCGAACATCGCCCGGGCCGTGCCGGGGTGGGTGCGCCAGTCGCGGCCGCCGAAGGTGACCTGTGAGACCTGCTGGCCCGCGCCGAAGCAGTCGAAGACGGTGCAGCCCTGGAACCCCTTGTCGCGCAGGCGGGTGTGGATTCCGCAGCGGAAGTCCTGCTGCAGGTTCTTGCAGGGGGTTCCGGCGGGCTTGTTCACGGCGAAGTCGTTGGACTTGGCGAAGGGGAGGGCCACGCAGCAGAGCGCGAAGCAGTTCGCGCAGTCGGCCTGCAGGACGGGGAGCTCGGGGAGGTCGGGGAGGGCAGCGGGGGTACTCGGCACCCGTCCATTGTCGCCGCTCGAGGGCCCGGCGGGCATTCGGGGCTTGATCCACGGGGTGGTGGCGGTGAGCATCCCCGTATGACAGAAGTGATCGCAGTCGCCGTCATCACCCTTCTCGCCGTGATCAGTCCCGGCGCCGATTTCGCCATGGTGGTCCGCAACAGCTATCTCTACGGGCGCCCCACCGGGCTGTTCGCCGCCGCCGGTGTCGCGGCCGGCGTGCTGGTCCACGTCTCCTACACGATGCTCGGGGTCGGTCTGCTGATCGCCTCCTCCACCACGCTGTTCACCGTGATCAAGCTGGCGGGTGCGGCCTATCTGGTGTGGATCGGGATACGGACGTTCCGGGCGCGGGCCGAGGTGACCGTGGACCTGGAGTCGAAGCCGCAGCTGACCCGGCTGGGGGCGATGCGGTCGGGGTTCCTGACCAATGTGCTCAACCCCAAGACGACGCTGTTCGTGGTGTCGACCTTCACGCAGGTGGTCAACCCGGACACGCCGCTGTGGCAGCAGGCGGGCTACGGGCTGTTCATGTCGGCGGCGCACCTGGGCTGGTTCGCGGCCGTGGCGCTGTTCTTCTCCGTCTCGCGGCTGCGGGACCGGATGCTGAAGGCGCAGAAGGCGCTGAACCGGGCCATCGGGTCGGTGCTGGTGGGGCTGGGGGTGGGGCTGGGGTTCGCCCGCTGACCGCCGGCGCGGGGCTGGTGTCGTTGGTTACCTGTCGGTAGCGTTCAGGGTATGGGCGCTGCCGAGGGGTTCTTCGAACGACTTGATGCCGGGCGGTTCACCGCCACCGAGTACACGCGCGGGCCGTGGGACCCGGGCTCGCAGCACGCCGGGCCGCCGGCCGCGCTGCTCGGGCGGGCCGTCGAGGAGCGGCCGGGTGCGCGTACGGACATGCGGATCGCCCGGATCACGTACGAGATCCTGCGCCCGGTGCCGATCGGCGAGCTGGAGATCACCACGAACGTGCTGCGGGCCGGGCGCGGGACCGAGGTGGTCGAGGCCGCCCTCGCCCCGGCGGGCGGCGCGCCCGTGATGCTGGCCCGGGCGCTGCGGATCCGGGTCGCCGAGGAGGCCGTGCCGGCCGTGGTCCCGGGGCCGCAGCTGCCGCCGCCCGGTGAGGTGGAGGTGACGCCGTTCTTCCCGGTGCCGTGGGAGACCGGTTACCACTCGGCCATGGAGACGCGGTTCACCGAGGGTGCCTTCGTCGAACTGGGGCCCGGGACCTGCTGGATGCGGATGAAGGTGCCGCTGGTCGCCGGGGAGGAGACCAGGCCGCTGGACCGGGTGCTGATCGCCGCCGACTCGGGGAACGGGATCAGCTCGGTGATGGACTTCGGGCGGTACGTCTTCATCAACGGTGACCTGACGGTCCACCTGCACCGCCATCCGGTGGGCGAGTGGGCGTGCGTGGAGGCCCGTACGAGTGTGGACGCGGCCGGGATCGGGCTCGCGGACGCGCTGCTGCACGACGAGAAGGGGCCCATCGGGCGCAGCGCGCAGAGCCTGTTCGTCGCGCCGCGTTCCTAGTCAACCCGCCTCCGTGGCACGGAAGTCGGTGTGGCAGGCTCGGGCGGATGGAGGCCCTGAGAGACGTCGACCCCGCACAGATCGGGGTGCACGCGCTGTTGGCCCGGCTCGGCGCCGGGGGGATGGGGCAGGTGTACCTCGGGCGGTCGCCCGGCGGTCGCCTGGTCGCCGTGAAGGTGATCCGGGACGAGATCACCGGGCATCCGGAGGCGCTGGCCCGGTTCCGGCGTGAGGCCGAGACGGTTCGTGCGGTGCGGTCGGCGTACACGGCGAACCTGATCGACGCCTCCCTGGCGGGGGCTCCGTACTGGTTGGCGACCGAGTACGTGGCGGGTCCGACGCTCAGCCATGCCGTGGTGCAGCGCGGCGGCTTGCCCGCGGACACCTGCCGGCGGCTGTTCGCGGCGCTCGCGGAGGGTCTGGCGAGTGTGCACGCGCACGGGGTGACGCACCGGGACCTCAAGCCGCAGAACGTGATCCTGGGGGCGCAGGGGCCGCAGCTCATCGACTTCGGCATCGCGCGCGGTGTGGGCGAGACGGCTCTCACGCAGGACGGGCAGGCGCCGGGGACGCCGGGGTACACCGCGCCCGAGGTGCTGCTGGGTGCGGAGGCCGGCGCCGCGGCGGACGTCTTCGCGCTGGGCGCGACGCTCGCGTACGCGGCGACGGGGCGGCCGCCGTTCGGTACGGGCGTGGCGGCGACGGTGAGCTACCGCGCGGTGCACGAGCCGATCGACGTGGCCGGGGTGGAGCCGGGGCTGGCGGACCTGATCGGGGCCTGCGTGGCGAAGGACCCGGCGGCGCGGCCGGATCCGGCCGAGGTCATCGCCCGGTGCGGGGTGCGGGACGCGCTGGTCGACGATCCGGTGTACCTCGGGCTCGGGGCGCTGGGCGAGGACGTACCGGTGCACGAGATGCGGACCCAGGGGCCCGGGCTGGTGCACGGCTACACCCCGACCCAGGGTGTGGCCGCGGCCGCGGCCTCGGCCGCTGCCGCGCAGAGGCGTGGGCGGCGGACGGGCGTCTGGGTGGCTGCGGGGGTCGCGCTGGCCGTGGTGGGCGCCGTGGCGGTGTGGAAGTTGCCGCTTGGGGGCGAGGGCGGTCGGGGCGGCGCGGACGACCGGGCCGGCGGGCAGGAGCAGGGCCGGAGCCCGGCCGGGCCGACGCCCGCCACGGATGGCCGGGTGCCGGCCGGGCAGACGCCTGCGCCCGGTGGTGGGGCGACCGGCGGTCCGGCGGCCCAGTCACCGGCGGCCCAGTCACCGGCGGCGCAGTCCCCGGCGGGTCCGCCCACGTACATCAGGCAGACCGAGCCCAATCTGGACGACTACAACCCGATCCACCGCCTCTGCACGAGGCCCGAGGAGGAGCGCGGCATCCTGGACTTCCAGACCGCGCTGCCCAGGAGCATGGACGACCCGCAGCTGAAGACGGGCAAGGTCGAGATCGGGTTCCGGGTCAAGAACGCGCTCCCCGACGTGCCGCCCTACTACGTGTCCGTCGTCGTGAAGCCGCAGCACGAGGTCGACGAGAACGGCCGGTCCACGCAGGTGACGGACAACCGTCAGCTCGGGTTCGTTGCCAAGGCGCGGGACCTGTACGAAGGTGACGAGGTGGAGTGGAAGTTCGTCACGTACCCGGACGACTTCTCCATGCAGCTGAACGGCAGGACCGTCAAGGCGCCTCCGCTCTCGCAGGATCCCGGTGGCTGGACGGTGGTGTTCCGGCATGCCGTATCGGACACGGAACACAAGAGCTTCATCTGCGAGGGCTTCGACAGTGGGCCGCAAAAGGGATGAATCCGACACGTAACGGCGAATCCCGGTGAAAGACCGGTCGATGGGGGAGGGTTGACGGGTGCGCAGATTCTGGGTGATCAGCGGGATCAGCTTCGGGGCGTGTCTGTGCTTCGTCGCTCTCCTCGTGGTCGGCACGTACTCCGCCGCCGCGGGCATCGCGGGCGCCGGAGGCCGTCCCGTCGGCCTCGCCAAGGGCGCCGTGCCGGGGAAGTACCAGGCCCTGGTCCAGAAGTGGGGCGTCCTCTGCCCGACCCTGAGCCCGGCCATCCTCGCCGCCCAGCTCTACTCCGAGAGCGGCTGGGACCCGCATATCGTGAGCCCTGCCGATGCGCGCGGTATCGCCCAGTTCATCCCCGGCACCTGGGCCACGCACGGGATCGACGGCGACGGCGACGGCGACCGTGACATCTGGGACCCGAACGACGCGATCCCCTCGGCCGCTTCGTACGACTGTGAACTCGCGCGCTACGTGCGCAGGGTCCCCGGAGACCCCGTCTCGAACATGCTGGCCGCCTACAACGCCGGTCCGGGTGCGGTGACGCAGCATCAGGGCGTCCCGCCGTTCCGCGAGACCCAGGGGTACGTGAAGGCCATCACCACCCTCGCGAAGAGCTTCGAGCGGCCCGTCGGGCGGGTTGCGCCCTCGCAACAGGCCGCCGGGGCCATCTACTTCGCGCAGAAGCAGCTCGGTACGCCGTACCTGTGGGGCGGCAACGGGACGCCCGATCAGGACGGGCGGTTCGACTGTTCCGGTCTGACCAAGGCCGCGTACGAGACCGTGGGGATCGAGTTGCCGCGGGTGGCGAACGACCAGTACAACGCCGGGTCGCATCCTTCGCGCGATCAACTCCTGCCCGGCGATCTCGTCTTCTTCTCCGATGATCTGACGAACTCTCGGGAGATCCGGCACGTCGGGCTGTACGTGGGCGGCGGCTACATGATCAACGCCCCTTACACCGGTGCCGTGATCCGGTTCGACAAGATCGACACGCCCGACTACTTCGGTGCGACGCGCGTGACGAAGGATGGTGCGGAGGCCCTTCCGGCACGCCCCGCCGCAGGTCGGGCGTCGTAGTAACTCTCCGTCAGGCAAAGGCCCTGAGCTGCGACGATGAGTCACTCTTCGATAACGTTGGAGTGATCATTCCGTGGAGAATGGAACGTAGGAGCCAGAACGGGCGTTCCATGAATACGGGGGTTGATCAAGTGGGGGTGGAGCGGCGCACCAAGGGGGTGCGTCCGCAGGGGAAACCACGGCAAGGCAAGGGGCCGCATCACCATGGCTGGACTCACAACAGGTGGGCCGAACGTGGATGTCAGCCTGCTGTACGAGATCAACGGAGCGGCCCGGCATGCTCCGGCGTGGCTGGACCGGGTCGTGAGCCTGGCCGGTGAGTACGGGATCCTGCTGGCCCTGGTGCTCCTGGTCCTGTGGTGCTGGCGCGGTGCGCGCCGGCAGGACGACGCCCCGGCGGTCGACACCTTCGCCGCGCTCGTGTGGGCCCCGCTGGCCGCCGCGCTGGCCCTGCTCGTGAATGTGCCCCTGCGTGAATTCGTCGGCAGGTCGCGGCCGTTCGTGCAGCACCAGGGCCTGCAGGTGCTCGACCCCGGCTTCGGCTTCGGGCTCGGACGCACCGAGTTCTCCTTCGTCAGCGGCCACACCACCCTCGCGATGGCCCTGGGCGTGGGCCTGTTCGTGGCGAACCGGAGGATCGGGCTCCTGGGGATCGGGCTGGCGTTCGCCGAGGGCTTCTCCCGCGTCTACATGGGCATCCACTACCCGACCGACGTCATCGGCGGCCTCGCGCTCGGCACCGCCGTGGTGCTCGTGCTCGCGCCGCTCGCGATGGCGGCGCTGACCCCGTTGGTGCGGGCGGTGGGCCGCTCCCGGCGCCTGGGCCGGCTCGTACGGGCCAAGAACCGCGCGCTGCCGCGGCCGGTCGGTCTGCCGCAGGCCCAGACCCCGCCGGGGCAGCGGTCGCACGAGAGCGACCTCGCCGCCTGACCCCTGCGGTACGGGCTAGGTCCGCCCGTACGCCAGCCATACGTGCCATGCGGCGAGCAGCCCGGCCACCAGCAGGCACAGCAGTGCACCCCCGAAGCACATCCGTACCGCGGTCGGGCGGGGCCGCGGCCGGGTGGTCCGGGTCCGGGTCCGGGTCCGTGTCCGGGGCGTCACGGATCGCCGCCTTCGGCGTCGCGGCGGTACCGGTGGCGCAGCCACCAGCCGGTGGCGACGGCCGCGGCGGAGGTGAGCCCGATGGCCAGGACCACGTCGGCCGGGCTGTTCGCCGAGCCCACGGGTCTGGCCGAGGCCGCGGCGGCCGGGGCGAACGCGATGAGCAGGGCCCAGAGAAGGGTCGCGAGGCGGGCTGCGGATCCTGGCATGAGTCAAGGGCATCCGCTGCGGCGCGCCCCGGCCAGTCGGGCCGTCCGAACGGGCTAGGTGTGTTCGGGGAGGTTGGTGCCGCGGCTGGCGGGTGTGTGGCGGGTGGCGTCCTTGCGGGCCAGGTCGCGGGAGCGGCGGGCCGGGCCGCTCCAGCCGCAGGTGCAGACGGCCAGGCAGAACGATCCGCGGTCGGTGGTGGATGTGGTGTGTCCGGTCGGCGGCTCCGGCTGTGCGTGCGGCCGCGGGAGCGGCAGGGAGTCGAGCGGAGGGACCAGGGTCGCGTCGGTGTGCGGTTCCACACGACCACGGTACCGGGGCGGGCGGCGCGCGGGGAGGGTGCGCCCCCGTGACGGGAAACCCCGGACCTCGTTAAACGGAGCGGGTGGGGGCCTCGGGCAAGCAGCGGTCATGCGTTGGGGGTTGGCAGGCGATGGTGGATCACCGGCACAGGCGACCGCACGGGCGTGCGGGTGAGGCGGTGCTCGCCCTCGGCGTCACCCTGGCGGTCACGGCGATGAGCGGGTGCGCGGGCGGCGGGAAGGACGACCGGCCGCAGGTGGACGCGGCGGCGGTGGTCCGCGGGGCCGCCGACGCGCTGGCGAGGACCGGCAGTGCCCGGGCCCGTACGGCCATGGAGATGGCCACGGGCGGGACCCGGGTCACGATCCGCGGCGAGGGCGGCGTCGACTTCAAGAAGCGGATGGGACAGCTCCTGGTGATGCTCCCGGCCGATGTGAAGGGCAAGGCCGAGCACCGGCCCATCACCGAGCTGCTCGTGCCGGGCGCGCTGTACATGAAGAACCGCGGCGCGGGCGTCCCGGACGACAAGTGGGTCCGGGTGGACACGACGACCTTGAGCGACGGGAACCTGGTCACGGGCGGGGCCACCGATCCGCTGGTCGCGGCCGAGCTGCTGCGGGGTGCGCAGGAGGTGACGTACGTGGGGGAGACCGAGGTGGCGGGCACCAAGGTGCGGCACTACCGGGGGACCACCGACATCGGGCGGGCCGCGGCGAGTGCGTCGCAGGAGGTACGGGGGGCGCTGGAGGCGGCGGCGAAAGGGTTCAGCAAGGACACGGTGCCCTTCGACGTCTACCTGGACGAGGAGGGGCGGATGCGGAAGGTCCGGCACCGGTTCACGTACGTCAACAATGGCGTGATCGATGTGTCCTCGACGACGCTCCTGTACGGATTCGGGACGCCGGTGACCGTCGTATTGCCCGCAATCGGGGACATTTACGCCGGGAAGATCGCCGACTAGTGGGACGGGCGGGCAGCGGGCGGCGCGATCGGGCCATGGCCCGGTATCCGGAAATGGTCCATCCGTGTCATGCGGGGGGAGTCGCGGCCTCCCTACGCTGAGAAGCCGGGCGCAGGCGAGTGGTGCGGCATGACCGACGACGGCCGGTGGCCGGTGGCAGATAGAGGTGACACGCGTGACTCCCGCAGGCGGTACGACGGTGCAGGACCACGTTGCTCTCGCCGAGATCGAGCTGTGCGGTGAACTGATCATCGCCGCCTCGGCGGCCGCCGAGGAGCGGCTCAGCCTGGACCGCATCGACGAGGTCCTGCTCGGTCGGTAGGGACTCGGTCGGTAGGGAGGGGTGCCGGGCCGGGTCCCGGCCCGGGCGGGTCAGGTCCGCAGGAGGCGGGCGATGGCCTTGGTGGCCTCCTCGACCTTGGCGTCGATCTCGGTGCCGCCCTTGACCGCGGCGTCGGCGACGCAGTGCCGCAGGTGTTCCTCCAGCAGCTGGAGCGCGAAGGACTGCAGTGCCTTCGTGCTCGCGGAGACCTGGGTGAGTATGTCGATGCAGTAGACGTCCTCGTCGACGAGCCGCTGGAGGCCGCGGATCTGGCCCTCGATCCGGCGCAGCCGTTTCAGGTGCTCGTCCTTCTGGTGGTGATAGCCGTGGACGGCTGCGGGAGCGGCCGTGCCGGACTCGGCTCCGGAGCCCTCCGCCTCGATGGTCGTCATAGGTCCTCCCGTGGTCCGGAATGAGGGATGCATACCCCTCATGGGTATAGGGTACTGGGCCCTGCCGCCCGGGGCGGGGGTCCGTGGTCCTCACTCTGCCCGATGGAGGACACTGTGGAACGGCCGGTTAGCCGTGGCCGGGGGATGCGCCTAGCATCAGCCTGACCGAACCCAATGCACCCCGAGGACCTCACGTGCGATTTCGTCTGACCCCCAGGGAGACGAGCTTCTACGACATGTTCGCCGCATCCGCGGACAACATCGTCACGGGCTCCAAGCTCCTGATGGAACTGCTCGGAGCGGACTCCTCCGCCCGGGCCGAGATCGCGGAGCGGATGCGGGCGGCGGAGCACGCGGGGGACGACGCCACCCACGCGATCTTCCACCAGCTGAACTCCTCCTTCATCACGCCGTTCGACCGCGAGGACATCTACAACCTGGCCTCGTCGCTCGACGACATCATGGACTTCATGGAGGAGGCCGTCGACCTGGTCGTCCTCTACAACGTGGAGGAGCTCCCGAAGGGTGTCGAGCAGCAGATCGAGGTGCTGGCGCGCGCGGCCGAGCTGACCGCCGAGGCCATGCCGCACCTGCGGACGATGGACAACCTGACCGAGTACTGGATCGAGGTCAACCGTCTGGAGAACCAGGCCGACCAGATCCACCGCAAGCTGCTCGCCCAGCTCTTCAACGGCAAGTACGACGCCATCGAGGTGCTGAAGCTCAAGCAGATCGTCGACGTGCTCGAAGAGGCGGCCGACGCGTTCGAGCACGTTGCGAACACGGTGGAGACCATCGCGGTCAAGGAGTCCTGAACCACGTGGACACCTTTGCTCTGGTCGTGACCATCGGTGTCGCGCTCGGTTTCACATATACGAACGGTTTCCACGACTCGGCGAACGCGATCGCGACGTCGGTCTCGACGCGGGCGCTGACGCCGCGCGCGGCGCTGGCGATGGCCGCGGTGATGAACCTCGCCGGCGCCTTCCTGGGCAGCGGCGTGGCCAAGACGGTCAGCCAGGGCCTGATCGAGACGCCCCACGGCGCCACGGGGATGTGGATCCTCTTCGCGGCGCTGGTCGGCGCGATCGTCTGGAACCTGATCACCTGGTACTTCGGGCTGCCCTCGTCCTCCTCGCACGCCCTCTTCGGCGGCATGGTGGGTGCGGCGCTGGCCGGCGGTACGGAGGTGATCTGGTCGGGCGTGGTCGACAAGGTCGTCATCCCGATGTTCGTCTCGCCGGTCGTCGGTCTGGTCGTCGGTTACCTGGTGATGGTGGCCATCCTGTGGATGTTCCGCCGGTCCAACCCGCACAAGGCCAAGCACGGCTTCCGCATCGCGCAGACGGTGTCGGCGGCCGCGATGGCGCTCGGCCACGGTCTGCAGGACGCGCAGAAGACGATGGGCATCGTCGTGATGGCCCTGGTCATCGCCGACGTGCAGACCTCCGACGCGCCGATCCCGGTGTGGGTCAAGGTCGCGTGTGCGGTGATGCTGTCGCTGGGTACGTACGCGGGTGGCTGGCGCATCATGCGTACGCTCGGCCGCAAGATCATCGAGCTGGACCCGCCGCAGGGCTTCGCGGCCGAGACCACGGGCGCCTCGATCATGTTCGGTTCGGCGTACCTCTTCCACGCGCCGATCTCCACCACCCACGTGATCACCTCGGCGATCATGGGCGTGGGCGCGACCAAGCGCGTGAACGCGGTCCGCTGGGGCGTCGCCAAGAACATCATCCTGGGCTGGTTCATCACGATGCCGGCCGCGGCTCTGGTCGCGGCGGTCAGCTTCTGGGTCGTGAATCTGGCCTTCGGCTAGCGGTGCCGCCGCCCCCTGCCGGGGGTCCGGGGGTCATCCCCCGGGGGCTGCAGTATCACGGTGCCGGCCCCTGCCGGGGTCCGGGACACGAAGCGGGCCGGCTCCCCCCCCCCCGCGGGCGCCCGCCCGTATATTTAGTTCGCCCTGACGTGGGACCCCCAAGCAACACCCCCGGACGGGATGTCCCGGATAAG
>NZ_JBSGXU010000152.1:0-20056 GCF_053610205.1 Streptomyces sp. NPDC054932
CTATTTCTGTTGGGGTGGGGGGGTGATTTTTTTTATTATCACCCACCCCCCCCCCCCCCCGCCCCCGGCCGGGGGGGGGGCCCCCCCCCCCGGCCCCCCCTTCGCCGTTCGTCAGCGCCACGCCCGGACGTTCGTCCGTCCCGGGTCACGCTTGTGTCACAGAATATCTACAGCCGCAAATTGTTTACCGGACCGCGACACGCCCGGGGTGCGGACGGTTTGGAATTTGCGCCGGACACCGCGGAATTCATCTCCGGGATTGCCGTGACCCCCATGGTCCGGACCAGCTGAATCCGCCTCGGGTCCGCTACATTTCCTTCACTTCTCCTGTGTCCACGGCCCTTGCCAGGAGATCCCGCGCGGCCCTGATGCGATCCGTCAGCTCCGCCGGTTCGACCACTTCGAACTCACAGCCGAGCATCATGATGTGAATCACCAGAACGTCCAGGCTGACCGCCCCGGTCCGCAGCAGGCAGCTCTGCCCGTCGACCGGTTCCAGGACCCCGTCGCTCGGCCCGACGATCCGCGCCGCGTCCTGCTCCGGCATCTTGAGCCGCACCACCGCGCGGGCCGCGTACACCCGCCGCGACACGCCCTCGGAGACGTACGCGGCGAGGTCCTCGGCGGGCGCCGGGCGCGGGGTGAACCGCGGTCCGTGCGGCGGCCTGGGCTCGATCCGGTCCGCGCGGAAGGTCCGCCACCCCTCCCGGTCCAGATCCCAGGCGACCAGGTACCAGCGGCGCTCGGTGCACACCAGCCGGTGCGGTTCGACGGTGCGGCGGCTGACGTTGCCCTCGTGGTCGCGGTACCCGAAGCGCAGCCGCTCACCGTCCCGGCAGACCGAGGCCAGCTCGGTCAGCACCGAGGGGTCCACGGTGGACCGCTGCACCCCGCGCAGCATCGGCACGGTGAACTCGTTGAGCGCGGACACCCGGCGCCGCAGCCGCGACGGCAGCACCTGCTCCAGTTTCGCGAGGGCCCGTACGGAGGCCTCCCCGATGCCCTCGACCCCGTTCCCGGCGGCGGTCCGCAGCCCCACGGCGACGGCCACGGCCTCGTCGTCGTCCAGCAGCAGCGGCGGCAGCTCGGCCCCCGCCCCCAGCTGGTAGCCGCCGCCGGTACCGGGACTGGCGTTCACCGGATACCCGAGCTCCCGCAACCGGTCCACGTCGCGCCGGACCGTCCGCGCGGTGACCCCGAGCCGGTCCGCGAGATCGGCCCCGGTCCATTCGCGGTGGGCCTGCAGCAGGGACAGCAGGCGCAGCAGTCGTGCGGAGGTATCGAGCATCCCCCGAGTCTGCCAGCGCGCCGCGACCGGCCGGCCGTCAGCACAGCAGCGGGGGTGCCTCGGCGCCGCTGAGCTCGACGAGCTCGCAGAGGGTCTTGAGCGAGACCTTCCAGACCCCGTCCTCCAGGATCACGGTCCCCTTGCTGTCGGGCAGTGTCGTCTCGTCGCCGACGCGCAGGTCGTAGGTCACCTTGGCCTCGGTGGGCGAGGTGAAGGTGACGTCCGTGACCTTCACGGAGGTCTTCGCGGCTTCGGAACCGGCCGAGAAGCCGTCCAGCAGCAGCTCGAGCACGTCGCCGTGCTGCAGCAGTTCCGCCTTCTTCTCGGTCGGGGTCTTCGGGTCGAAGAAGGCCGTCCAGTTCTTCTCGATCTGCTCCTTGGCCGCCTCGGGGTCCGCGGGTCCGTCCACTGCAGGCACGATCAGGACCACGGCGGACGATGGGCCCGGGGCCCCCGCCGCCACCGCGTTCGAGGACCACCCCACGGCGGCCGGTACGGCCAGCAGGACCGCCGCCGCCGTGCAAGCCGCGGCACGTGAGGATGCGCGCGGGTGTCTGCTCTGGACCATCTGGCTCACCACCGGGTGTCCGAGCGAGCCGTTCGGCTCGTCGCTTCCAGGGTCAGCGCCTTCACGGCATCGCGCAACGCGCGAACGGTCCCGGCGGACCGGTCAGCGGGGCGGGGAAGGCGGCGGCGCGGCCGGAGTGGCCGTCGGAGCGGTGACCGGCGGCGGCGCGGCCGGCACCGGCGCCGGACCGGCCGGAACCGGTTCCGGGGCGGCGGGTGCCGGTTTCGGGGCGGCGGGCAACGGGCCGACGGGCTCCGGGGCGGGGAGGGCCAGCAGCATGCCGACCGCGATGGCCTCCGGCCGCGGCCCGATCAGCTCCCGGTTCGCCTCGTGGAGCGCCCGCCACCCGCCCCGGATCCGGTGCTTGCGGGCGATCGAGACCAGGGTGTCGCCGTCCCGTACCGTGTGCATCCGCCCGGCCAGCCCGTACCGCTTGGAGCACACCGGCCACGCGTTCCACCCCTGGGTGGCGAGGACGTCCTCCGCGACCCGGATCTGCTGTTCGCGGCCGGCCAGGTCGGCCCGCTTCGCGAACGCCAGCCCGCCGTACTCCTCCCACGTCGGCTGCCAGAACTGCAGCCCCCCGTAGAAGCCGTTGCCCGTGTTCACCGACCACCGGCCGCCGCTCTCGCAGTCGGCCACGCAGTCCCAGGGCCACTCGCCGCCCGGCCCGCAGTCCCCCGGCCCGCTCCCGATCACACCCGGCGAGCCGGGGTGCGCCGCCCCCGCCGGACCGGGCGCCGGTGGCGGCGGAGCCTCGGTCGCGACGGCGCGCGGCAGTACGAGGGAGAGCACGGAGGCGGCGACGACGGCGGCGCAGGCGGCGGCCCTACGGGTCCGGAGGCTGGGCATCGGGTCACGCTACGCAGCCACCCGCGGCCCCCTCCGGCCCGCCACGCGGCAGGTCATCCGGCCCCACCCGGTCGGCCGACCGCCCCCGCCGACCGAAACGACCACACTCGGGCATCAACTGCGCACAACCGGGAAAGAGTTGGCATGAAAACGAAGCTCCGGTCGGACGGTTCACCCTTCCGGGGGCCCGGTTCGAATCCGTTCCCTCAAATGGCGTGACCCCGGCCGCCGCTGCGCCGTTGAGCCCGGCGAGCCGGGAGCCTCCCGGACCCGCACCTATGCCGAGGAGCCACCCCGTGCCGCGCATGCTCGACGTCAGTGATGAGGTACGTGCCGAGATCGGTGACGAAGAAGCCGACAGGCTGCTCGTCGGCGACGACGCGCCGCGCAGTTACGACTGCACCTCCTGCCGCACTCCGGGCGACCCCGAGAACGACCGCACCAGCACGGTGCTGTTCGTCGGCGAGGAGACCGCCGTCCTCGCCTTCGCCCACGCCACCTGCATCCCCTCGCAGGTCGTCTCGGTCTCCGAGGAGCAGCTCCAGGGCGCCGTCCGCAGCATCACCGGCGACAGCCCGGCCGCCGCCGGCGGCGCCGGCGCCGCCCCGCAGAACGTCCCCGGCGGCCAGGCCGTCCTCGGCATCACCAGCGGCCTGATCCTGATCGGCGGCGAGCTGCACCCCGCCCTGGTGGTCGAGCCGACCGCGCCGATCGCCCGTCCCGGCAGCGACGGCCCCGGTGACGACTTCCTGCCGCTCCTCATCGAGCAGGGCTTCATCCCGGTCACCGACACCTCCGAGGTCCCCACCCTCCTCAGCGGCTGGTCCGTCCTGCTCGCCGCGGGCCAGCTGCACGCCGTACTGCAGCCGGGGCCCGAGGGCGGCCAGGTCGCCTGGTGGCAGGCGCACCAGGCGCTGTCGGTCACCGACGGCTGGCGGACCGCCGTCAACAAGACCCAGCGCGTGCTCATCTACGCCGCCCCGGTCGGCTCCATCGGCCAGCAGCCCCGTGAGGACCTGCTGCGCGACGCGCTCGACAAGGCCGCCGCCGCGGGCAAGCTCGTGGCCGCCGCGATGCCGCTGGCGGGTACGCCCGGCGCCTGATCCCGAGCCGGTACCGGAACGGCCGCCAGCCCCCTGCCGAGGGGGCCGGGCGGCGTGCGCCGGGGGTGTGCGGTCCGTCCCGCACACCCCCGGCGATCTGTGTTTCCGCCCCCGTCACCCCGCATCCGGAGAGCGTCGGTTTCGTTGGCTGGTACGTGCATTCATACGACTCCTCCCGCGCCCCGTCCTATCCGAGCAGCGTCCCCGCGATGCGTCCCGCACGGGACCGGGACGCCTCCCCGGCCGTCTCGCACACCCCGATCTACGACACGCTGTACTCGGAGTACCTGCGCGCCTTCCGGGCGCTGCCGGGCGACCGCTCGGGCGAGGAGGACCACGGGTTCACGTCCTTCTCGTACGGGGGCTCGTACACGGGCGGCAGCTCGTACGGCAGCGGCTGGAGCGGGGCGGGCTGGCAGCGGGTCGACAGCTGGCAGCCCTCGTACGCGCCGCAGCCCCAGCCCCATCCGCAGCCGGCGTACTCGTACGCGGGCAGCACCGGATATGCCGACGGGCGCCAGCAGCAGACCGGGATGACGCACATCCCGGCGGCCCTGCCGCCCGCTCCACGCCGGGGCTACTGACCGCCCCGCGAGGGTGGATCAGTGCTGGTCGAAGATGTAGCCGTGCCCTTCCCCGGCCGGGCAGGCAAAGATCCGGAAGTCGCCCCACCTGCCCACCGTGATTTCGGTGGTGTTGTCGCTGGCCACGGTGAACAGCAGGCGGCACGGGGCGCCGCAGGTCAGACACAGGATGGCGTAAGGGTCGGTCAGGTGCCAGGTGGGCCACCCGCCGAACTTGATCCCGGCCACACGGGTGATGACGTCGCCTCCGTCCCCGGTCGCCTCCACGTACTCCCCGACCGCCTTGACGAGCTCTTCGTCCGGCAGGGTCTGCGGGTAGGGGAAGTCGACGAGGGGTACCGGGGTGAGTGTGCAGGGGACCGGCGCGTATCCGTAGTCCGGGTCCTCCTGTCGTACGGGCAGCGGAGGCGACGCGAGTATGCGCGTCACCTCCGCGCTGCTGCGCCAGCGGACCTCCGCGACCGGGCTGACGTCGGCGTGCGGAGCCGGCGGATCCCAGTGCACGTTGGGGCACCACAGAAGCTGAAACACATCCTTGCCCTCAGGCCACCAGTCGCCCGGTGCGTCCTTCCGGTGGACCTGCGCGACGACCACCATGGCGGTCGCCGGTGTCCCGGAACCGGATTTCTCGTCCGGGACGTCGCAGCACGGCCACGCCTCGTCGGCCGGCCAGAGCAAGGGTCCACCCACGGAACTCTGGTGGACGGTCGGTTCCCCCCGTTCGGGAACCAGTACCACGGCCGGCAAGGCGTACGGTGCGAGTCCGGGCACGGAGGCGACGATGTCCTCCGCGGAGGGCCTGGCGTCGTAGAACAGATCCATGGCCGGAGATTAGCCAACCCCACCGACAGCGGCTCCGACCGGTCCGATGGAGCCCCGGGCCACGGCCTGACGGCCCACGGACGGCGCGGGACCCTGGGCAAGGGTCAAGCCCCCCACCTGCGGAGAAGATGCAGGTGGGGGGCTTGATCAGACTGGGGACTACTTCTTCTTCTTGTACTGGGCGCCGCGCTTCTCGCGCACCCGCACCGAGATGTGGATCGGGGTGCCCTCGAAGCCGAACTCCTCGCGCAGACGGCGCTCGATGAAGCGCCGGTAGCCGTGCTCCAGGAAGCCGGAGGCGAAGAGGACGAACCGCGGCGGCTTGCTGCCCGCCTGGGTACCGAACAGGATGCGGGGCTGCTTGCCGCCTCGGATCGGGTGCGGGTGGGCGGCGACGACCTCACCGAGGAAGGCGTTCAGCCGACCGGTGGGGACGCGCGTCTCCCAGCCCGCGAGGGCGGTCTCGATCGCCGGGACCAGCTTCTCCATGTGACGGCCGGTGAGCGCCGAGACGTTCACCCGGGGCGCCCAGGAGACCTGCTGCATCTCGGTCTCGATCTCGCGCTCGAGGTAGTAGCGGCGCTCCTCGTCGAGCTCGTCCCACTTGTTGTACGCGATCACGATCGCGCGGCCCGCCTCGACGGCCATCGTGATGATGCGCTGGTCCTGCACGCTGATGGTCTCGGTGGTGTCGATCAGGATCACCGCGACCTCCGCCTTCTCGACGGCGGCGGCCGTGCGCAGGGAGGCGTAGTAGTCGGCGCCCTGCTGCAGGTGCACCTTCTTGCGGATACCGGCGGTGTCGACGAACTTCCAGGTGATGCCGCCGAGTTCGATCAGCTCGTCGACCGGGTCGCGGGTGGTGCCGGCGAGCTCGTTGACGACGACGCGGTCCTCCTTCGCCACCTTGTTCAGGAGCGAGGACTTGCCGACGTTCGGGCGGCCGATCAGCGCGATGCGGCGCGGGCCGCCGGGGGCGGCGCCGCCGAAGGTCTGTGCGGGGGCCTCGGGCAGGGCCTCCAGGACGGCGTCGAGCATGTCGCCGGTGCCGCGGCCGTGCAGCGAGGAGACGGGGTGCGGCATGCCGAGGCCCAGCGACCACAGGGAGGCCGCGTCGGACTCGCCGCTCTGGCCGTCGACCTTGTTGGCGCACAGGACGACGGGCTTGCCCGCCTTGCGCAGCAGGCGTACGACGGCCTCGTCGGTGTCGGTGGAGCCGACCTTGGCGTCGACGACGAAGACGACCGCGTCGGCGGCCTCGATGGCGTACTCGGCCTGGGCGGCGACGGAGGCGTCGATGCCGAGGACGTCCTGCTCCCAGCCGCCGGTGTCGACGACCTTGAAGCGGCGGCCGGCCCACTCGGCCTCGTAGGTGACGCGGTCGCGGGTGACGCCGGGCTTGTCCTCGACGACCGCCTCGCGGCGGCCGATGATGCGGTTCACCAGGGTCGACTTGCCGACATTGGGGCGGCCGACGACGGCGAGGACGGGCAGCGGGCCGTGGCCGGCCTCCTCGATCGCGCCTTCGACCTCTTCGATGTCGAAGCCTTCTTCCGCGGCGAGCTCCATGAACTCCGCGTACTCGGCATCGCCAAGTGCTCCGTGGTCGTGCTGGTCGTTCATGAAGTCCGTTCCTCGTCGTTCGTGGTGATCGGTGGTACCCGCGCAGCGCGGTTCCACTACTGGTTTCAAGTCTCGCTCAGCGCCCGGTGAGGCGCTTGGCATCGGCCAGGTGGGCGGTCAGCCGGTCCTGGATGCGTACGGTGGCCTCGTCCAGCGCGGTACGGGTACGGCGGCCACTGCCGTCCCCCGCGTCGAAGGCCGAGCCGAAGACGACGTCGACCCGGCTCCCCAGGGCCGGCAGGCCCTTGACGACCCGCCCGGGGGTGTCCCCGCTGCCCAGGACGGCGACGGGCACGATGGGTGCGCCGCTGCGGACCGCGAAGTAGGCGAGGCCCGCGCGCAGCGAGGCGAAGTCGCCCTCGCCCCGGGTGCCCTCGGGAAATATCCCCAGGGCCCCTCCATTGTCGAGCACGCCGAGGGCGCGGCCTATCGCCGTCCGGTCGGGGCCGCCGCGGTCGACCTTGACCTGGCCGATCCCGTCGAGGAAGGGGCCGAGCGGGCCCACGTACGCTTCCTTCTTGATCAGGAAGTGCAGCGGCCTGGGCGCGGTGCCCATCACCATGGGGCCGTCGATGTTGTGCGAGTGGTTCACGGCGAGGATGACGGGGCCCGAGGCGGGCACCTTCCAGGCCCCCAGTACGCGCGGCTTCCAGAGCCCGTACATGAGCCCGATGCCGATGCGCCTGCCGACCGCCGCACCCTTGAGGGAGGGCGCTTCGCTCACTTGCGGCCCGCCCGCTTCTCTTCCACGAGCGTGACGACGCACTCGATCACCTGGTCGAGCGTGAGTTCGGTGGTGTCGACCTCGTCGGCGTCGTCGGCCTTGGCCAGCGGGGAGGTCTTGCGGCCGGAGTCGGCCGCGTCGCGCTTGATCAGCGCCTCCTTGGTGGCCGCGAGGTCGACGGCCTCCTTGCCGCGGAGCTCGCCGCTGCGCCGGGCGGCGCGCGCCTCGGCGGAGGCGGTCAGGAAGATCTTGAGGTCGGCGTCGGGCAGCACGGTGGTGCCGATGTCCCGGCCCTCGACGACGATGCCGTCGGCCTCCCGGGCCGCCTCGGCGGCGATGGAGCGCTGCAGCTCGGTGATCAGGCTGCGCACCTCGGGGACGGCGCTGACGGCGCTGACCTTCGAGGTGACCTCCTGGGTCCGGATGGGGCCCGCGGCGTCGAGGCCGTCCACGGTGATGGTGGGCGCGGCCGGGTCGGTGCCGGACACGATGGTGGGCTTGCCCGCGGCGACCGCGACGGCCTGCGGGTCGTCGGTGTCGACGCCGTTGGTGATCATCCACCAGGTGATGGCCCGGTACTGGGCGCCGGTGTCCAGGTAGCGAAGCCCGAGCTTGGCGGCCACGGCCTTGGAGGTGCTGGACTTGCCCGTGCCGGAGGGACCGTCGATGGCGACGATCACGGCGGACGGAGCTGCGGTTTCCACGGTGCGGGCACCTTCCTGGTTGCGCGTACGTGTCCGGGCGCGGCAAAGCGCCCCTCCCCAAGGTTACCGGCCCCGGGCGGCCCCCGTCCCCGCCGTGCGTTCCGGGGGCCGGCGGACCCCGGGGAGGGGTCTGCCGATCGGCGCTACTGCTGGCGCAGTGCCCAGCCCCGCTCGCGCAGCTCGGCGGTCAGGCCGGCCACCGCCCGCGGCTCCACCATGAGCTGGACCAGGCCAGCCTGCTGGCCCGTCGCGTGCTCGATGCGCACGTCCTCGATGTTGACCCCGGCCCGCCCCGCGTCGGCGAAGATCCGTGCGAGCTCACCGGGCTGGTCGCTGATGAGCACGGCCACCGTCTCGTAGACCGTGGGCGCAGCGCCGTGCTTGCCGGGCACCCGGACCCGGCCGGCGTTCCCGCGCCGCAGCACGTCCTCGATGCCCGCGGCGCCGCCGCGCCGCTTCTCCACGTCGGCGGACTGCAGGCCGCGCAGTGCCTCCACGGTCTCCTCCAGGTCGGCCGCGATCCCGGCGAGGACGTCGGCGACCGGTCCCGGGTTGGCCGAGAGGATCTCCACCCACATCCGGGGGTCGGAGGCCGCGATCCGGGTCACGTCGCGGATGCCCTGCCCGCACAGCCGCACCGCCGACTCGTCCGCCTCCTCCAGCCGGGCCGCGACCATGCTGGAGACCAGCTGCGGGGTGTGCGAGACGAGCGCCACCGCCCGGTCGTGGGCGTCGGCGTCCATCACCACGGGTACGGCCCGGGAAAGGGCCACCAGCTCCAGCGCGAGGTTGAGCACCTCGTGGTCCGTGTCCCGGGTGGGGGTCAGCACCCACGGACGGCCCTCGAAGAGGTCCGCGGTGGCGGCGAGCGGTCCGGACTGCTCCTTGCCGGCCATCGGGTGCGTCCCGATGTAGGCGGTGACGTCCACGCCGAGGGCCGCGAGCTCCCGCCGCGGTCCGCCCTTGACGCTGGCCACGTCCACGTAGGCGCGCGCGGCCCCGCGCCCGATCAGGTCGGCCAGGGTCGCGGCCACGTGGGCCGGGGGTACGGCGACGATCGCGAGGTCGACCCGGTCCTGGGGGGCCTCGTCGGTCCCGGCTCCGAGGGCGGCCGCCGTACGGGCCCGGTCCGGGTCGTGGTCGACGAGGTGGACGGTGATCCCCCGGGCGGACAGGGCGAGCGCCGCGGAGGTGCCGATCAGTCCGGTTCCGATGACGACGGCGGTTCTCACGAGGCACTCCAGGGTTGCGAAAGGCGAGCTGACGGACTGTCCGGCCAGGGTAACCAGCCCCTGCGGCACGAGGGCCCGACCGCCCATCCCGTGGGACGGCGGCCGGGCCCTCGGGCGCTGATGCCGGGTGGTCAGATGTTCTGCGCGCGGATGATGTCCTCCAGCGAACCGGTCTGGAGCTGTCCCTGCGGGCTCAGCCTGTCGACGGCCGTCGGCAGGGCCCGGGCGATCTCGTCCGCGGCCTGCTCCGGGCTGACGCCGGCCTGCGCGGCCGCCTTCTGCAGGGCCTCGTCCGGCAGCGCCTCGGCGATCTGGGAGCCGCTGACCGGCTGGTTGTCCCCGGTGCCGATCCAGGACTGGGCCTGGTCGGCCAGGCCCGACCTGGTCAGCATGTCCATCAGCCCGCCGAGCGGGTTGCCCCCGCCGGCCCGGGCGCCGCTCGCGCCGCCGCCCATGAGGGCGCCGAGCAGCGCACCGAGGATGTCGCCGGCGCCACCGCTCCCGCCCCCGCCCTGGGCGCCACCACCGCTGCCGCCCAGGAGGCCGCCGAGAAGAGAGCCGAGGTCGTTACCCGCCATCGTGATGCCTTTCGAAGGGGGACCGGGCCGCGCGCTCAGCGTCGTACCCGGCTTCGAGACACGGACAATGTCACTCATACCGGAGCATGCCGCCACCTGGCGCACACGCCCGCTCCCCCTGGGGTAGAACGATCGTCATGATCTTCCACATCGTCCCGCTCGCCGACTGGACCGCCGAGCCCGAGGTCCCGTACGCCCCGCCCTCGCTGGAGGCCGAGGGCTTCGTCCACTGTTCGGCGGACCGGCCCACGGCACTGGCGATCGCCGACGCGCACTACCGGGCGGTACCCGGGATCCTGCTCGCGGTGGAGCTCGACGAGGGCGCGCTGACCGCCGAGGTCCGCCGGGAGAGTGATTCCGGCGGCCGCTACCCGCATGTCCACGGCCCGCTGAACCGGGAAGCCGTGATCCACGTGTGGGAGGTCGTACGCACACCCGGCAGCCCTGCCTCACTGGCCCCATGGGAACCGGGCCGATGAACCGGCGCGGCAGGCTTCACCTGAGGCCCGCCGCAGGCCAGGATGCTGCACGCCATCCGGCCACGAAGCGAGGAGAGACTCATGAGCGACCTCACGCACACCGCCCGGCGCACGGTACTGACGATCGGCGCGGCCGCCCTGACCGGCGGTGCGATCACCGCCTGCGGCGGCGGCGGCGAAAAGGCATCCCCGGGGGAACCGGACGCCGCGGCCACTCCGCCGGCCGCCCCGGCCCCCGCCACCTCGGAGGCCGCGGCGGCGGCCGACAAGCCCCTCACCAAGAAGGCGGACGTACCGGTGGGGGGCGGCAAGGTCTTCAAGGAGGAGAAGGTCGTCGTCACCCAGCCCAAGGCCGGCACCTTCAAATGCTTCACGGCGGTCTGCCCCCACCAGGGCTGCCTGGTCAACAAGGTGGAGAACGGCAGCATCGACTGCCCCTGCCACAACAGCAAGTTCGCGATCGCCGACGGCGCGGTGACCAAGGGGCCTGCCACCAAGGGGCTGGCCGAGAAGAAGATCAAGGTTGCGGCGGACGGCAATATCTCGCTCGCATAGCAGCAGGTCAGGCGCCTACGCTCCCCAGATGGACGATCTGACGCTGGTACGGGACCACACGGTGTACCGGTGCGTGATGGGCTCCCGGGCGTTCGGGCTGGCGACGGAGGCGAGCGACACCGACCGACGCGGTGTCTACCTCGCCCCGACGCCGCTGTTCTGGCGTTTCGAGAAGCCCCCCACGCACGTGGAGGGCCCGCGGGACGAGGAGTTCTCCTGGGAGCTGGAGCGCTTCTGCGAACTCGCCCTGCGGGCCAACCCGAACATCCTGGAGTGCCTGCACTCCCCCCTGGTGGAGGAGGTCACCCCGGTCGGCGAGGAACTGCTCTCGCTGCGCGGGGCCTTCCTCTCCCGCCGGGCCCACACCAGCTTCAGCCGGTACGCGGCCTCCCAGCGCGGCAAACTCCTCGCGGACGTCCGTGTCCACGGCGCCCCGCGCTGGAAGCACGCCATGCACCTGCTGCGCCTGCTGCTGTCCTGCCGCGACCTGCTGCGCACCGGCCGCCTCACCATCGACGCCGGACCGCACCGCGACCGCCTCCTCGCGGTCCGCCGCGGGGAGCTCACCTGGGAGGAGGTCGACGCCTGGATGACCCGTCTGCAGGAGGAGACGGAGGCGGCCCTGGCCACCACGGTCCTGCCCGAGGAGCCCGACCACGCCCGCGTGGAGGACTTCCTGGTGCGCACCCGCCGCGCGTCAGCCCAGTAGCTCGCGCCGCCGTACGACGAACTCGTCGAGCGCGTCGTACGCCGACCCCTGCTCGGGCAGCGCCGAACCGGACTGCGCCAGGTCCAGCACCGCGTGCAGCGCTTCGAAGTCCTCCCGCACCCGGTCGGTGCCGGGGCCCTCGTAGCCCCCGTGCTCGGCGGCCACCTTGGCCTCGATGAGGTCGGCGAGGTACCCGGGCGCCTCCGGCACCTCGGCCACCAGGGTCGGCAGGTGCGCCTGCACCTCGGCCGACCGCATGAGGTGGATGCCGGTGAGCAGGGCCCGGAACGCGTAGAGCAGCGGTTTGAGTTCGGCGGTCTTCCCGAAGAGCCGCCACTGCGTATTGGCGAACCCCCGGTAGTGGTGCGCGTGGTGGGAGGTCAGCACGCCCGGGGCCAGCGCGATCAGCTCCTCGTGCGCCGGCGTCGTGTGGACCACGAGCGGGGAGAGCAGCTGCTCCAGGACGTAGCCGTTGCGGTTGAGCATCAGGCGGACGAACTTGCGCAGGTCGTGCGTGACGAGGTCCATCTCCACGTCGTCCCGGTCCCACATCCGGGTACGGGTCTCCTCCGGATCGCGCAGGCCGAGCAGGGCCCGCGCCGGGAGCAGGTGGGCGCCGCGCAGGTCGATGTCGGAGTCCCGGGACGGGAAGCCGTACAGGTGCGCGCCCGAGACCGTGGCGAAGAGCAGCGGGTCGGGCTGCTCGGCCACGACGGGGGTCAGGTCGATACTCAGTGCGTCCAGCATGGATCAAGCATCCCAGAGGGTGCCGAAGGCCAGGAGTTCGTCCCGGTACTCGATGCGGCCCTCCCACTCGCGGGGCCAGACCTCCGCGCCGAGGTGGGCTCCGGCGAAGGCGCCGGCGAGGCAGGCGATGGAGTCGGAGTCGCCGCGCGTGCAGGCGGCCCGGCGCAGCGCCGCCAGCGGCTCGTCGGGGAAGAGCAGGAAGCAGTGCAGGGCGGTGGCGAGGGCTTCCTCGGCGATCCAGCCGTCACCCGTGGCCAGGCAGGGGTCGGTCTCCGGGGAGGGGGACCGCAGGGCGGCCGCCAGCCGGTCCAGGACCGCCAGGCAGTCGTCCCAGCCGCGGGCCATGAAGGACTCCGGGGAGGCGTCGGACGCGGTCCGCATCCACAGGTCGCCGAGCCAGCGCTCGTGGTAGCGGGTGCGGTTCTCCAGGGCGTACGAGCGCAGCCGTCCGACGAGCCCCGTCACCTCGGTGCCCTCTGCCAGCAGGTACACCGCCCGCGCGGTCAGGTCGGAGGCGGCGAGCGCCGTGGGGTGCCCGTGGGTGAGGGCGGACTGGAGCTGCGCGGCGCCGGCCCGCTCCTCCTCGGTCCAGTCCGGCACGAGTCCGACCGGGACCACGCGCATGTTGGCGCCGCAGCCCTTGGAGCCGATCTGGCTGGCGTCGCGCCAGTCCCGTTCCGGGGTGTCCAGCAGCCGGCAGGCCGTCATGCAGGTGCGGCCGGGGGCCCGGTTGTTCTCCGGGGAGTGGTACCAGTCGACGAACTCCTCCCGGACCGGACGGGTCAGGCGCAGCGGGCCCACCGGGCCCCGCTCCGCCGCCGTGCGGATGCCGCGGGCCAGGGCGAGGGTCATCTGGGTGTCGTCGGTGACGATCGCCGGGCGCGGGAGGCCCATCTCGCGCCAGGGACCCGTCTTGGCCAGGATCGACGGCACGTCGTTGAACTCGGTCGGGAAGCCGAGGGCATCGCCCAGGGCCAGGCCGATCATGGCGCCCGTCGCGGCTCGCTTGGTCATCGGGTGGTTCCTTCCGGTCGCAGCAGGGGTGGGTGGAGGGCGGTCGCCGGGCCGGGCCGGTAGAGGGCGGCCGGTTTGCCCCGGCCGCCGGTCAGCCGGGCGGCTCCCGGTACGGCCTCGACGAAGCCCGGGGTCGCCAGGACCTTGCGGCGGAAGTTGGGGCGGTCGAGGGTGGTGTTCCAGACGGTCTCGTAGACCGCCTGCAGCTCCCCGAGGGTGAACTCGGGCGGGCAGAAGCCGGTGGCCAGGCAGGTGTACTCCAGCTTGGCGCCGATCCGCTCGCGCGCGTCCGCCAGGATCACCGCGTGGTCGAAGGCCAGTTCCGAGACCTCCTCCAGCGCCAGCCAGCGGGCCTGCGCCGCGTCCCCGCCGCCCTCGGCCGCCGGTTCGGGCAGGTCCGGTACGAGTGCGGTGAAGGCCACCGAGACCACCCGCATCCGGGGGTCCCGGTCCGGCTCGCTGTAGGTGCGCAGCTGCTCCAGGTGGAGCGCCGCGACGAGCCGCTCCGACAGGCCGGTCTCCTCGGCCAGTTCGCGCCGGGCGGCGGTCTCGGCGGACTCCCGCGGCAGGACGAACCCGCCGGGCAGCGCCCAGGCCCCGGCGTACGGCTGCTGCCCGCGCCGGATCAGCAGGACGTGCAGGGTTCCGCCGCGCACGGTGAACACCGCAAGGTCGACGGTCACCGCGAACGGCTCGAAGGCGTGCGGGTCATAGCCGGCGGTCATCGGTTCTCCGGAAGGGGGTCGGTGAAGTGCCAGCCCTCGGCCAGCAGCTCGTCCACGGCCCGGGCGGCCGTTTCCAGCCGGGCCTCCCGGTTCCCGCGCACGACGAGGAAACGCCTCCCCGTGCGCTCCAGTTCCGCCCGGAACCGCTCGGTCATCCAGGGCCGCAGGTGCTCCCCGTCCCGCAGTCCGTCGTCCTCGAAGGGCACGTCGGCGTGGTCGGTGAGCAGGTACAGGTCCCGCCGGGTGAGGTCGGCGATCCGCTCGACCTCCGCGTTGCGGCCGCCCATGTACCGCTCGTGCCAGATCCCGGTCGCGAAGGAGTCGGTGTCGCAGAACAGCACCGGGGAGCCGAGCCGGGCCGCGTGCTCCTCGTCCGCGTCCTGGTGGCGCGCGATCACCGGGAACTCCTGCGAGGTGAAGGACACGTCCGCCCAGGAGGCCGCCGGGTCGGCCGCGCGGGCCGCCGCGAGCTTCTCCTCGCTGTACCGGCGGCCGTACTCGGCGACCCAGCCCGTCCTGGCCCAGACGCCGCCGCGCCGCCGGTAGTGGTCCGCCAGGGCCCGCGACAGCGTGGTGGTCCCGGTGGACTCGGCGCCCAGGACGACGACCCGCCGGGTCAGCGCGGCGCGCACGGCCGGCCCGAGGAACTCCCAGGAGCCGACGGGATCCTTGCGCACCGCCGTCCCGGACACCGGGAACAGCGTCCGCTCCCGGTCCACCAGGACCTCCTCGGCGCCGAACCGCCGGGCGAGCTCGCTCCCGTACTCCTCCGAGGTGAAGACGGCGTCCACCCGTCCGGGGACCGCGCCGCGGAAGACCGCCATGTGCGCCTCCCAGACCGCCGGGTCGTTCAGGTCGACGGGGATGTCGTCGACCGCGCCGACGACGTGGGCCCCGGGGTGCGCCTCGCGCATCCAGGCGACCCGGTCGGCGAGCGGGACCGACTCCACCGAGGCCGCGCAAACCAGCACGGTCAGCCGCTCGCACTGGTCCTGGGCGGTGCGCACGAGGTGGTGGTGCCCGGCGTGCGGCGGGTAGAACTTGCCGAGGACCAGGCCGTGCCCGTGCCGCCTCATGCCGTCGCTCCCGCGGCCGTACGGAGGTCCCGCGCGGGCAGGGCGCGCCGCCAGCCGATGAGCCCGGCCACGCACAGGACGAGGAAGCCCGCGTAGAGCGCGGAGGTCAGGTAGAGCCCCTTGTGGGCGTAGAGCGGGATGTAGATGAGGTCGGCCGCGATCCACAGCCACCAGGACTCGACGAGCTTGCGGCACTGCCCGTAGGTGGCGACGAGCGAGAGCCCGGTGGTGGCCGCGTCCCAGAACGGGACGGTGGAGTCGGTGGCCCGGCTCAGCAGCAGCGTGAGCCCGAGCACCCCCACCGCCCCCGCCGCGGCGAGGGCGGCCCATTCGGTGCGCGTGGTGCGGCGCACCGGCAGGGCCTCGGCGGTTCCTGGTCCACCCCCGTGGGTCCAGGACCACCAGCCGTACGCGGCGAGGGCGATGAAGACGATCTGGAGCCCGGCGTCGGCGTAGAGGCCGGCCTGGGCGAAGAGCACGATGAAGAAGACGTTGTTGGCGATGCCGATCGGCCAGTTGGCGACGTGCTGCCGGGCGACCAGCCAGACGCACAGGGCTCCGGTGGCGAAGCCGAGCACCTCGGTCCAGCTCATGGTCCAGCTCATGCCGACCCCCCTCACTCCCACTTAATGGTCAGCTTGACTATAAACAGGGATCGGGGTCCCCGACAAGCAGAAAACCCGCGGCGCCCTCCAGGGCACCGCGGGTTTTCCGGGAACGGACCGGCCGCCTGTACGGCGACCGGGACCGGTTGTTACAGACCGACCTCGCGCATCAGCATGCCGACCTCGGTGTTGGTCAGACGGCGCAGCCAGCCGGACTTCTGGTCGCCCAGCTCGATCGGGCCGAAGGAGGTCCGGACGAGCTTGTCGACGGGGAAGCCCGCCTCGGCCAGCATGCGGCGGACGATGTGCTTGCGACCCTCGTGGAGGGTGACCTCGACGAGGTAGTTCTTGCCGACCTGGTCGACGACGCGGAAGTTGTCGGCGCGGGCGTACCCGTCCTCCAGCTCGATGCCGTCCTTGAGCCGCTTGCCGATGTCGCGCGGCAGCGAGCCGGTGATCGCGGCCACGTACGTCTTCTGCACGCCGTACTTCGGGTGCGTGAGGCGGTGGGCCAGCTCGCCGTGGTTGGTGAGCAGGATGATGCCCTCGGTCTCGGTGTCGAGCCGGCCGACGTGGAAGAGACGGGTCTCGCGGTTGGTGACGTAGTCACCGAGGCACTGGCGGCCGTCCGGGTCCTCCATGGTGGAGACGACGCCTGCGGGCTTGTTCAGCGCGAAGAACAGGTACGACTGGGTGGCGACGGTCAGGCCGTCCACCTTGATCTCGTCCTTCGGCTGGACGCGCTTGCCCTGCTCCAGCACGATCTCGCCGTTGACCTCGACACGGGCCTGCTCGATGAGCTCCTCGCACGCGCGGCGCGAACCCATGCCGGCGCGGGCGAGCACCTTCTGCAGACGCTCACCCTCCTCCTCGGCACCCGGGAAGGTCTTCGGGGTCTTGATCACGGGCCTGTCGGCGTAGCGGTCGCGCACGCGCTCCTCGATCCGCGCGTCCAGCTCGCGCGGGCGGGACTGGCCGCTGCGGCTGCCCGGCCCGCTGCGCGGGCCGCCGGCGCCACCGATGCCGGGGGTCCTGGAGGTCCGGGGACCGCCCTTGGCGCCACCGCGCGCGGCAGCGCCGCGGGCACCGCCGCCGCCCGCCTTCGGGCCGCTGCGTCCGCTGCGCTCGCCCTCGGGGCCGACGTCGTAGCGGCGCTCCTCGGGACGCGGGTTGCGGATGCGGGGGGCCGGCTGGTCGCGGTCGCGCGAGTCCGAGCCGCCGCCCTGGTAGCCGCCACCGCCCTGGTAGCCGCCGCGGGAGCCGCCGGAGCTGCCACCGCGGTAACCGCCGGAGCCGCCGGAGCTGCCGGAGCTGCCGCCGCGGTAGCCACCGGAGCTGCCGCCACGGGATCCTCCGGAGCCGGAGCCGCCACCGCGGGAGCCGCCGCCGGAGCCGCTGCCACCGCCGGAGCCGCTCCCGCGGTAGCCACCGCCGCCGCTGGAGGAGCCGCCGCGGGAGTTACCGCGCCCGCCGCCACCGCCGCCGCCGCTGTTCCTGTTGCCGCCACCGTTGCCGTTGCCGCTGCTTCGCATCAAATGTCCGTCGTCTTGTCGTCTTCATCGGTATCCGGAGCATCCGGATCGAACGACGGCACACCTTCTTGCGTCTCGGCTTCGATCGCGTCCGCCTCGGGGAGGAAGGGCGCGAGCTCCGGGAGCTCGTCCAGGCCTCGCAGGCCCATCCGCTCCAGAAAGTAGTTCGTCGTCCTGTATAGGATCGCACCTGTTTCGGGTTCCGTCCCCGCCTCCTCCACCAGACCGCGCTGGAGGAGGGTCCGCATGACCCCGTCGCAGTTGACGCCGCGTACCGCCGAGACCCGCGACCGGCTCACCGGCTGGCGGTACGCGACGACCGCCAGGGTCTCCAGCGCCGCCTGCGTGAGCCGGGCCTGCTGGCCGTCCAGGACGAAGCCCTCCACGGCCGGCGCGTACTGCGCCCGGGTGTAGAACCGCCAGCCGCCGGCCACGAGCCGCAGCTCGAAGCCCCGGCGCGCGGCCGTGTACTCGTCGGCGAGCTCCCGCAGCGCCACCGCGACCTCGCGCGGGGTGCGCTCCAGCACCTTGGCCAGGTGCGCCTCGGTCGCCGGCTCGTCCACGACCATGAGGACGGCCTCCAGGGCCGGCTTCAGCTCCAGCGCGGCCACCGCGCTCACCTCGCCGCTCAATCCTTCGCCTCCACGATCCGGTCGAACTCGTCGGTCACGGTCGGCATGCCGTCGCCGTCCCCGCCGCTCCAGCGCACGGTGAGGGTCTGCAGGGCCTCCGCCTGGTCGAGGACCACCGCCTTCTCCCGGTAGAGCTCCAGCAGGGCCAGGAACCGCGCGACGACGGTGAGGGTGTCCCCGGCGTCCTCGGTGAGCTCCTGGAAGGTGGCCTCCCCCCGCGTCTTCAGCATCCGCACCACGAGCCCGGCCTGCTCGCGCACGCTGACGAGGGGGGCGTGGATGTGGTCCACGTACACCTGGGGCTCGGCCCTGGGCTGCATGGCCTTCACGGCGAGCCGGGCGAGCCCCTCCGGCCCGATGCTGATGACCACCTCGGGCAGCAGGTCGGCGTGGTGCGGCTCCAGCCCCACGGTCCGCGGGTACCGCCTGCCCTCGGCCTCCGCGCGCCGCTCGAAGATCTCGGCGATCTGCTTGTACGCGCGGTACTGGAGCAGGCGCGCGAAGAGCAGGTCCCGGGCCTCCAGCAGGGCCAGGTCCCCCTCGTCCTCGACCTCGGCGGCCGGCAGCAGCCGGGCCGCCTTCAGGTCGAGCAGGGTGGCCGCGACGACGAGGAACTCGGTCGTCTGGTCGAGGTCCCAGTCGGGCCCCATGGCCCGGATGTGCGCCATGAACTCGTCGGTGACCTTGGACAGCGCGACCTCGGTGACGTCGAGCTTGTGCCGCGAGATCAGCTGGAGCAGCAGGTCGAAGGGGCCCTCGAAGTTGGCGAGCCGCAGCGTGAACCGCCCGTCGCCTCCGGCGTGGCTCGCGGTGTCGGTGCCCTGGCCCGGATCACGCCCCGCCGCCTCACGGGCCCGCGGGGCGTGCGGGTGCGGAGCATCGGCCGAGCCCTCGGCTTCCCGGGCTTCGGCGTCCGGGACCTCGGCTTCCCGGGCTTCGGCGTCCGGGGCTTCGGCGTCCGGGGCCGGACCGGGCTCAGGATGCTCCTGCTGCCCGTCTGCGGGCCCGGGGGAACGTTCCGGCTCAGTACCGCCCGCCGACGGCGCGGGGCGCGCAGCGGGCGCCTCAGGGGCTTCGGGGCCCGCTCCGTCGTCCTGCGCGTCCGGTTGCCGGCCCGGGTCGGGGGCGCCGGGGCCGCGCCCCAGGACGCGCCGGGTCGGTCGGCCGGATTCGGCGGGGAAGGGCATCGCGGTCCAGGAGGTGCATGGGGGCGGCGTGGAGGACCGGGCGCCGTGGCCGCGGCCACCAGCAGCCTACGGGCTCCCCCGCACTCCCCGGTGGACCACCGCCCGGCACGGCGCCGCACCGCAGGACCGGCGCTCCCCCGCCCGTACGGGCCCCATGCGGGCGGCTCCCCGCGACGGGGCGGAGCTCCGGGGGGGCCGGGCCGCAGATCGCCCGGAGGCCCGGTCGCCGGGCGGACGCCCGCCGGGGCCCGGCTCCGGGAGCGCGCGCCGCGGGCCGAGCGGCGTGCAGGCGGCCCGGACGTGGCCCCGGGCGGCGGGAAGGCGGGCCGCAGGCCGAGCCAGGGCACGCGCGGCCCGAACGGGCCGGGGGGGCACCGGGGGGCACCGGGGGGCGGGCCCGCAGAACTCTCAGCGGCCGCGCAGGCGCCGTACGAGGATGCTCGCGTCACCGCGGGATTCGAGATCGGCGAGGACGACGGCCACCGCCTCACGGACGATGCGGCCCCGGTCCACCGCCAGCCCGTGCTCCCCGCGCAGCACCAGCCGCGCGTGTTCCAGGTCCATGAGCTCCTCGGCGGAGACGTAGACCGTGATCTTCTCGTCGTGCCGCTCGCGGCCGCTGGGGGGCCCGGTGGCGCCCCCGCCCAGGCCCTTGCCCCCGCGGCCCGCGCCGGGCCGGGCGGACCCCAAGCCGCCGACCCGCCCGGCACGACCTAG
>NZ_JBSGXU010000153.1:0-19866 GCF_053610205.1 Streptomyces sp. NPDC054932
GCTGTGCACGTCACAGCCACCGCGGCCGGGCCCCTTCCGTATGCCCTGCTACCAGGTGAAGCCCGGCTGGATGGCCATGCAGGCGCCCTCGTTGTCGCCGTTGAGCGCGTGGGCCGAGGTCGGGGCCACGGTCGGGGCCGGCGGCGGCGGGGTCGGCGCGTTGCCGGTCCGCCAGTCCTTGCCGACGAACAGGGTGATCCCGGGGACGTCGGCGGACTTCTGCACCGAGGTGGCGGGCAGGCCCAGCGCGGTGGCCACGACCCCCGCGTCAGCCGCCTGCGCGTCCGTGGCGTAGCGGACCACCGTGGTGTCCTCGGCCCCGGTCTGGGTGTCGGCGCCCGCCTTGGTGAAGCCCTTGGCGGCCAGCAGCGCGGCGACCTCGGTCGCCCGGTTCTTGGCCCTGGTCTCGGTGCCGTCCTTGCCGCTCGTGGCGTTGCGGACCGACAGCGTGATCTTCGCGGGGGCGGCGGCCGGGGCCGTGGTCGCGGCCGCGGTCGGGGCGGCCGGGGACGCGGAGACGCCGGGCGAGGGCGAGGCGCCGTCCGCCGGGGTCCCGGAGCCCTTGCCGTCGAGCGCGATGTCCTCGCGGACCATCCGGAAGACGGCCTCGGCCTCGCCCGCCATGGGCTCGACCCGGCCGTCCATGCCGGGCTTGGTGCTGTAGACCCACGGCATGGTGGTCATGGTGATCCGGCCCGGGGGCACCTTCTTGAGCTCCATGCTCAGGTCGTACAGCTTGTCGATCTTGTTCAGGCCGGGGTCCACGATCATGGCCTGGATGGCCGCCTGCGCCAGGCTGTTGAGCTTCACCGGGTTGGTGAGCTTGGCGTTCTTGCGGAACTCGCGGGCCATCGAGGTCATGTACTGGTGCTGGGCGTGGGTGCGGCCGATGTCCGTGCCGTCCTCGAAGCCGTAGCGGGTGCGCAGCCACTGCAGGGCGGTCTCGCCCTGGATGACGGACGTGCCCTTCGGCAGCTTCAGACCGGAGCCCTTGCCCTCACGGTTGCGGGAGTGGACGTTCTCCTCGACGCAGACCGGGACGCCGCCGATGGCGTCCGCCATCGAGACCACGCCCTTGAAGTCGATCATCATGAAGTGATCGATGGGGATCTTGGTCAGCTCCTGCCAGGCGGCGACCGTGCAGCCCGGACCGCCGCGCTGCAGGGACTCGTTGGTCTGTACGAGGCCCTTGCTGGCGGGGTGCACCTTGCCGCCCGGCTCGGTGCACTTGGGCATCATCAGGATCGTGTCGCGCGGCATCGAGACCACCGACATGTTGCTGCGGTCCGCGGAGAGGTGCAGCAGCATCTGCACGTCCGCCAGCGGCGGGCCGCCGAAGGTGCTCGTGGCGCCGCCGAGGGCCTGGTTCGCCTCGTCGTCGCGCGCGTCGGAGCCGATCAGCAGGATGTTCAGAGGGGTCTGCCCGAAGGCGTTGGGCTTGGAGCCGCCCAGTTTGGTCTCGCCGAGGTTCAGCGCGTCCGTCTGGATGTTGCCGTTCAGGTGCCGGTAGTACAGATATCCGGCCGCCGCCGTCCCGAGTATCAGCAGGGACAGCACGGAGGCCGTCCAGCGCAGCACGCGCCGCCGGCCCCGTCTGGCGGGGCGGCCGGCGGCCGTCCGGCGCTCCGCTCTGGAGCCGCCCCGTGGTGGGGGAACGGAGGCGGACGCGCCCGTCCCGCCGTCGGATATCTCCTCGGTGGCCCGGGAGTTCGCCCCCTCCCCCCGCACGCTGCTGTGCCTCACACGTCCCCCTCAAGATCCTTCTTGGTCAACAGTGTGCCGGTGTCACCGGCGGAGTCCTGCTACTTGGCGCACACGGCCTTGTCGGCCTGTGTCTGCTGCACGTCCTCGGGCAGCTGCTGCGGCACCGGGGCCGACAGCGGGGAGCCCGGCTGCTGGAAGTCCGGACCCAGCGTCAGCTTCATCGGTGTCTTCGCCCCCGCGTCCGCCGTCCCCATCTTCAGCGCGGTGGACGGCAGGCCCATGATGTCCGCCAGCGCCCGGGCCTGGTCGGCCTGGTTGGGCGCGTACTCCAGCTGCGTGGCGCCGACCTTCGCGGGCGCGTTGCCCTGGTTGCCGGCCCTGGACATGCCCTTGCTGTTCTGCAGCCAGTTCAGCGTGGTGGAGGCGGAGCCCTTGGGGCCGCCGCCGTTGTAGATGTTCACCCGGACGTCGGCCGCGGCCGCGCGATTGCCCTGGAGCAGCGCGTCCTGCTTGGCCTTGGAGTCCGCGTCGGCCGCCTCCTTGGCGGCCTGCTCCTTCTTCTCGACCTCCGTGAGCGAGACGTCCCCCCGGATCATCTGCAGCAGCGGATCGGCGAGGGCCTGGTTGACCACGACGGTGGCCTTGACCTTCTCGGCCGGGTTGTCGAGCACCGGCAGGGTGGTGAAGGTGATGTTCTTGAGGTCGATGTTCTTCAACTCGCCCGCAAGGTCGGTGAGTTTGTTGATGGATCCCAGACCCTGGTCCACGGTCAGCGACTTGGTGGCCGCCTCCGCCAGCGAGAAGAACTTCTTCGGACTGGTCAGCGTTTCCTTGGACTTCATCTCGCGCATCATCGAACCGAGGAATTGCTGCTGGGTCTTGATCCGGTCCAGGTCGCTCTCGTTGCCGAAGGCGTGCCGGGTCCGTACGAAGGCCAGGGCCTGCTCGCCCGACAGCCGGTGCTCACCCTGCGGCAGCTTGAGCTTGGAGTCCTCGTCGTCGACGGCCTTCTCCAGGCAGACGGGCACGCCGCCGACCGCGGTGCTCAGGGTCTTCACCGCGTTGAAGTCGACCATCATGAAGTTGTCGACCTCTATGCCGGTGAGCTCCTTCACCGTGCGCATCGTGCAGCCCGCGTCGCGCCCCTCCTGACCCAGGCTGTTGTTGAAGCGGGTCCCCTTCGAGCCGTGGATCGCCTTCGTCGACCCGTCCGGCTGTTTCGTCGGGCAGTCCGGGATGTTGGTGATCAGGTCGCGCGGGATGGACAGCGCGGTGGCGTTGCTGCGGTCCTTGGCGATGTGGAAGAGGATCGTGGTGTCGGCGTGGCCGACGCTCTCCTTGTCCCCGTACCCCTCGTTGCCCGCACCGCTGCGCTTGTCGGTGCCGATGACCAGGATGTTGATGGCCTGGTCCTTCTTGAAGCCGCCGGAGCCCGCGCCCGCGATGTCGGTGACGCTGAGGTTGCCGTTCAGGTGGTCGTAGTAGAGGTACGCCGCCAGCGATCCGCCGACCAGCAGGAAAGCGAGCGTCCCGCCGGTGATGACCAGCGCCTTCTTGCGGCGTCCGCCACCGCCCCCGCCCTTGCGGGAGCGTCCGCCGCGCCGGCCGCCGGGCGGGGCGTCGCCGCGCCGCGGCTTCGGGACCCCGGGGGAGGGGGCTGTGGGGGCGGAGGGAGCGGACCGCGATCTGCGGGGCGCGGTGACCTTGGGCCGCGCTTGCGCGGCGGAGTCGGCCAGTTGCAATTCGTAGTTGCCGGTGCGGGGATTGAGCACCCACTGGTCTGCGGGGTCGATCTCTTCCGCCCGCCCACGGCTCTGCGCATCCACGGTTGCTCGAATCCTCCGTCGGTGCCTCGCGATGCGCCTCCCCCGGGCGCACGGTCAACGATCCGGCTGCTGGTGCCCGTTTCTGGTCCGGCCGGGCACCGGATCGCTCACCTTATCCGCCCTGTTCGGCCGCAAACCATGCTGGTGACAAAACCCACTCCCCTTATAACGGGGTGAACCGCCCATCCCGCTCGGTTCGGTCACCGGCTTTTTGGATTGCTTTACCGGCAGTCGGCGTTCCCCGCAGTGGTTCCGGTGAAGGTGGGGACGGGTACCGGCGGTGTGACGGTTCCCTCGTCGGTGGCGCCGGTCTCCGTACCGGCCTCCGTGCCCGATCCGGCGGCCTCGGTCGTCGCGGTCGGGGTGGGCTTCGGCGGGGTGACCGTGACCGGCCTGTCCGTCCGCAGCTGCTGGAACAGCCGCTCCGCGTCGGGCTCGACCAGCTCGTCCCGGTTCGGGTCGGGCGCGTAGGGCTTGCGGGGCACCGTCAGGAACTTGACCTGATCGGTCGGTATGTCCCGCATGCCCCGCACGAGTTCGTACAGTCCGCGCAGCGAGGCCAGCGCCGGGTCCGTGGTCACGGAGGAGGTCGCCGCGTCCAGCAGCGGGTACAGCCGGGCCGGATTGAGCAGCACCCCGTTGCTCTGCACCTTCTTGACGAGCGATCCGAGGAACTGCTGCTGCCGGTCCATCCGTTCGGTGTCGCTGCCGTTGCCCAGGCTGTGGCGGGCGCGGACGTAGCCGAGGGCCTGCTCGCCCCGCAGGGTCTGGCGCCCGGCGGCGAGCCGCAGCTTCGCCTCGGCGTCGTTCACCGGCTCCTTGAGGCAGACCTCCACCCCGCCGATGGCGTCGACCATCTTCTTGAATCCGCCGAAGTCGATCACCATGTGATGGTCGATCCGGATTCCGGTGAGCCGCTCGACCGTACGGATGGTGCAGGCGGCCCCGCCCCACTGGAACGCCCAGTTGAACTGCGCGAACCGTTCGGCGGTGCGGCTCCCGTCCACCTGGCGGCAGGACGGGATGTCGGTCATCAGGTCACGGGGTATCGACACCGCGGTCGCGCTCCTGCGGTCCTTCGGCAGGTGCAGCAGGATCGTGGTGTCCGAGCGCTGGGTGCCGCCGTCCTGCCCGTACCGGGCGTTGTCCTTGCCGGAGCGTGAGTCCGAGCCGATGAGCAGGATGTTCTGGGCCCCCGTGGCCAGGTGCGCCGGGCGTTCGCGTTCGTAGCGCCTCAGTTCGGCAGCGGCCGAGGTGTCCTCGGTGATGTTCCCGTCGAGCTTGTTGTAGAGCCACCAGCCGGTGGCCGTCCCCGCCAGGACCAGGAGGACCACCCCGAGGCCGATCCGGCGCAGCAGCCGGCGCCGGCGCCCGCGGCTGCGCGGGGGCCGCCCCGCGCCCCCGGCCCCTGCGGTGCCGCCCGGTATGCCTGCGCTGTCCGTCACTGGCGTCCGTCCCCTCGCCGTTACGACTCTGGGCCGTGGGCCGTACGGGTGGCACGGCCACTGCCGATGCTCCCCCCGGGCTGCCGGAGCAGCTCGGGGGCGGGGGCCTGTCTAGGGCCATGTGGGTGACAAATCGCCCGTACCCGCATTTCACCAGTGTGGGTGACAGGCGTCCGGTCGGCGATCAGACGGTGTGGGTGACGCGCTCGCTCTCGCGCCGCTGCGCCAGCCCGTCCGCCGGGAGCCGGTCCAGGTTCCGGCACAGCACCACGGACCCGCCCGTGGCCAGCGCGGCGTACAGCCCCGCCGAGAGCCCGTCCCAGGTGTCGTAGCCGAGCCCGGTCAGCACCCGCGAGCCCTCGCCGAGACCCAGCTTCGCCGCGTCCTCGCGGGCGCGGGCCACGAGCTCCGTGTACGTGAGCTCCTCGCCGCCGACGACCAGCGCGGGACCATCGGGATCAACCGGTGCGAAGGGGGCGAAGCGGTCGCCCTGCCCCGGCACCTCCACCGCGTAGTCGGCGAACCCGGCCGGCGGCTGCGGGAACCGCCCGCCCAGCGGCCTCAGCGCGAGCGCCACCCGCTCGCCACCGCACGCCAGGGCCCGCTCCAGGGTGTCCGGCCCGCTGACGACGAGATCCGCACCGGCCGGATCGCCGCCGACCTCGGCGACGACCCCGACCGAGGCACAGGCGAGCAGCCAGACCGCGCTCTGCCAGTGCGCCGGGAGCATCAGCGCGAGCCGGTCCCCGGGCTCGGCCCCCAGGTCGCCCTGGAGCAGATTGGCGGTCTTGGCCACCCAATTGGCGAAGGTCGCGACGGACAATTCGACGCGCTCGCCGGTGGCATCGTCGTAGAAGGTGACGAGCGGGCGGCCCGGATCGGCGGCGAGCGCGGATCGCAGCAGGTCGGCAGGGGTGCGGTCAGTGGCGTTCACCCGGCACAGCGTACGCGGGCCCGTCCCCCGTACGGGGGCCACCGGCTCCTCCGTACGGGGGAGGGGCACGCGGGCCATGTCGGACGGAGCGTCAGTTCTCGGATGGCGCCCGGCCGTGCGGGTGCTCACCATCCTTTTCATGCGTGGATTCCTTGCTTCCTCGATCGGCGTCGCGACGGCCGCCGTACTGGCCCTGCCTCTCGCGCTCCCCACACCCGCCCTGGCCGAGACCGCCCCCGTAACCCCCGCCGGGTCCACCCAATCGCTGCCGCTGGTCCCGCTGGGACCCTCGGCGACGCGGGCACCCGGAGTCCCCGGAATGAGCGCTTCGCCGGGCCGCCCCGAGACGCAGGGCCTGACCGCACGCGAGGTCGAGACGTTCTCGATGGTCGGCGTCGTCTGGGACGACGCGGCCACCGAGCTGCACGGCCGGGTCCAGGTGCGCACCCGCTCCACCCGGACCGCCACCTGGTCGGGCTGGCAGGACGTCGAGACCCACAACAGCGAGCACGCCGCCGACCCCGACGCGGCGGAACGCGGCTCCCGCCGGATCCGCGGTGCCACCGCCCCGCTGTGGGTGGGCGAATCCGACGGCGTGGAGGTCCGCGTCCAGGCGGAACCGGGCGCCCCGACCACCCGCGCCCCCTCCCGGCTGCCCACGGGCATGCGGATCGAGCTCGTCGACCCGGGTGCGGAGGTCCCCGGCACGGGGTCCGACGGCAAGAACACCGGCCCGGTGGGCGACGACAAGGGCGAGGTGGCGGTGCCCGCCATGTCGATGGCGACGGCGGAGTCCTCCGCCGCGAACGTCCCGCACGCCTCGCTCGGCGCGAACGAGATCACCGCGCTCGACAAGGCCGACTCCACCGCCGATGCGATCTTCGCGAGCGACGGCGAGCTGACCGCGGCCGCCGCCCCGTACATCGGCCCGCGCCCGCGGATCGTCACCCGCAAGGGCTGGGGCGCCGACGAGGGCCTGCGCGAGTCCGGCTTCGTCTACACGAGCACGGTCAAGGCGGCCTTCGTCCACCACAGCGCCTCCGGCAACAACTACGCCTGCAAGGACGCCCCGGCGGTGCTGCGCAGCCTGTACCGCTACCACGTGATCAGCAGCGGCTGGCGGGACTTCGGCTACAACTTCGCCGTCGACAAGTGCGGCACGGTCTACGAGGGCCGCGCGGGCGGCGTCTCCAAGGCGGTCCTCGGCGCACACACCATGGGCTTCAACACCAACAGCATGGGCGTCGCGGTACTGGGCACCTTCACCTCCACGGCCCCGCCGGCGGTGGCGGTCGACGCGGTCGCCCGCCTCACGGCCTGGAAGCTCGGCCTCTTCGGCCGGGACCCGCGCGCGAAGACGACCCTGACGTCGGGCGGGGGCAACCTCTTCCCCAAGGGCAAGAAGGTGTCGATGAACGTCATCTCCGGCCACCGGGACGGCTTCGCCACCCAGTGCCCGGGCACGAAGCTCTACGGCAAGCTGGGCTCCACCCGCAAGGCATCGGCGAAGCTCCAGGGCCGCCCGTAGCCTCCGGCGGTCCGCAGGGGCCGTGCGCGCGCCGCCGGGGCTCCACCCCGCACCCCCACGGCACTCCGCGCCCGCGCCGAACCCAGCCCCTCCGGCGTTCGAGGCGCGGGGTGCGGGGCGGAGCCCCGGGGGGACGCGGCCGGGCCGGGCTACGCTCGGGGCATGGCCGGCCGCTTCGATCCCCTCACCCGCGCCGCCGTCCGCGGCGGCCGGACCGACGTACCCGCCGGCCGGGGCGCTGCCGCCGGCTCCGGGGCCAGGGAACGCCGCTGGACCCCCGACGGCCCCCTCGACCTCGGCCTCACCCTCGGCCCCCTCCGCCGAGGCCCCGCCGACCCCACCTTCCGCACCACCCCCGACGGCTCCGTCTGGCGCACCGCCCGCACCCCGCAGGGCCCGGCCACCCTGCGCGTCTCCGGGATCGGCACGGAGATCACCGCCGAGGCATGGGGCCCCGGAGCCGACTGGTTCCTCGAACAGCTGCCCGCGCTCCTCGGCGCGGGCGACGACCCCGCCGCCTTCGTGCCCCGCCACCGCCTCGTGCACGCCAGTCACCGCCGCCGCCCCGGCCTGCGCCTGACCCGCACCGGCCTGGTCCTCGAATCCCTGATCCCCACGGTCCTGGAGCAGAAGGTCACCGCCGACGAGGCCTACCGCGCCTGGCGCCGCCTCGTCCGGCAGTACGGCGAGCCGGCCCCGGGCCCGGGCCCGGACCTGTACGTCGTGCCCGACGCCCGCACCTGGGCCATGATCCCGTCCTGGGACTGGCACCGGGCGGGGGTCGACGCCAAGCGCTCCGCCACCATCGTCCGGGCCGCCCGCGCGGCCGGCCGCATGGAGGAAGCCGCCGCCATGGGCCCGGCCGAGGCCGCGCGACGCCTGGAGGCCGTCCCCGGCATCGGCCCGTGGACCTCCGCCGAAACCCTCCAGCGCAGCAACGGCGACCCCGACGCGATCACCACCGGCGACCTCCACCTGCCCGGCATCGTCGGCTACGCCCTCGTGGGAGACCGCGACACCGACGACGCCGCCATGCTGGAGCTCCTCGCCCCGTACGCCGGCCAGCGCCACCGCGCGGCCCGCCTCATCCTCCTCGCGGGCCGCACCCCGCCCCGCCGCTCGCCCCGGATGCCGCGCGGCGACATCGGCCGTCTGTGAGCCGCCTCAGCGGACCTCGATGAAGTCCGCCGCGGACCGCCCCGGCCGGTCGGCCGGAGCCGCCGCCGGGTGTCCCACCGCCACCGTTCCCATCGGGTCCCAGTCGTGCGGCAGCTCCAGCACCTCCCGCACCACGTCCCGGCAGAACATCGTCGAGGACACCCACGCCGAGCCCAGCCGTTCCCCGGCCAGTGCGACCAGCAGGTTCTGCACGCCCGCGCCCATCGCGACCACGAACATCTCCCGCTCCGCCGTGTCCCGGCGCGCATGCCCGTAGTGGTGCGCGCCGTCCGTCACCAGACAGGGCACCACCAGGTACGGGGCGGCCCGCAGCACATCCCCGCGCTTCACCCGCTTCGCGACGGACTCCTCGGACTTGCCGTCGGCCCGCAGGTCCGCGATCCACGCGTCCCGCATCGCGTCCAGCAGGCGCACCCGCGAGGCCTCGGACTCCAGCAGCACGAACCGCCACGGCGTCGTGTGGTGCGGGGCCGGGGCCGTCACGGCCGCCGCCACCGCCCGCCGGACCGCGTCCGGGTCCACCGGCTCGGCCGTGAACGCCCGTACCGTACGGCGCTGCGTCACGGCTTCCCGTACGGCCTCCGAGGTCCCCAGCCGGAACATGTCGTCGGCCGGTGAGCGCACCAGGTCCCGGGCGCAGGAGCCCTCGCCCATGAGGTGGGCCAGCCCGCGCACGACGGCCACCGGCAGCCCGGCCGCCTTCCCCTTGACCAGGTCCCCGGCGGCGGCAAGCTCGTCCGCGGTCGCCACCACCGTCGCGCTCAGCGGGTTGCCGTGCGCGTCCGTGCCACCGCGCAGGTCGTCCAGGACCCGCACGCCGGCCGAGCCGATCGCCACGTCCGTCAGCCCGGTGCGCCAGGGCCTCCCGAAGGTGTCCGTCACGACCACGCCGACGTCCACGGACAGGGTGTCGCGCACCCCGGCGCGGATCGCGGCGGCCGAGGCGTCCGGGTCCTCGGGCAGCAGCAGCACCGTGCCGGGGGCGGTGTTGGAGGCGTCCACGCCGGCCGCGGCCATCACCAGGCCCTGCCGGTTCTCGACGATCCGCAGCGGACCCCGGCGCGCGACCACCCGTACGGTCTCGGCGTCTATCGCGGCCTCGCGCGAGTCGGCCCGCACGATGCGGCCCTCGGCCTTGGAGACGATCTTCGAGGTGACCAGCAGGACGTCCCCGTCGCGCAGATCGGGAGCTGCCGTCGTGATCAGCTTCGCCAGGTCGTCGCCGGGCCCGACCTCCGGGATCCCGTCGACGGCCCGCACCTCGTACGAGGGACTGTGCTCGCGAGACGCCTGCCCGGCGGCCCGCTCCGTCACCGGGAGGCCTCCGCCAGCTCCAGCGCGGCGCGCGCCATCTCCGCCGTGGCCTCCACGTCGGTCATCATCAGCGGCACCGCGCGGCAGCCGATCCCGGCGGCCTCGACCTCCGCGACCGCGTCCGCGTCCGCGGTGTCCACCAGCCAGCCGTCGAGCAGCCCGGTCCCGTAGTGCAGGGCGACCGCGGCGGCCGTGGCTTCGACGCCGACCGCGGCGAGCACCTTGTCGGCCATCCCGCGCACGGGCGCGCCCCCGACGATGGGGGAGAGACCCACGACGGGCGCCGCGGCGGAGGCCACGGCGTCCCGGATGCCGGGGACGGCGAGGATCGTGCCGATGGAGACCACGGGGTTGGACGGCGGGAAGAGGATCACGTCGGCGGCGGCGATGGCCTCCAGCACGCCGGGGGCGGGCTTGGCCTGCTCGGCCCCCACGGGTACGACGGCCTCCGCGTCCACCGAGGCGCGCAGCCGGACCCAGTACTCCTGGAAGTGGATGACGCGGCGCTCCCCGGTGCCCGCCTCGGTGATCGCGACGTGGGTCTCGACCCGGTCGTCGGACATGGGCAGCAGCCGTACGCCGGGCTGCCAGCGGTCGCAGAGGGCCTCGGTGACGGCGCTCAGCGGGTAGCCCGCGCCGAGCATCTGCGTACGCACGATGTGGGTGGCGAAGTCGCGGTCGCCGAGGCCGAACCAGGTGGGTCCGACCCCGTACGCCGCGAGTTCCTCCTTGACGGTGAAGGACTCCCCGGCGCGGCCCCAGCCCTGCTCCTCGTTGATGCCACCGCCGAGGGTGTACATCACCGTGTCCAGGTCGGGGCAGACCTTGAGCCCGAAGAGGTGAATGTCGTCACCGGTGTTGCCGATGACCGTGATGTCAGCGTCGGGCACAGCCGACTTGAGTCCGGACAGGAATCGGGCGCCGCCTATACCGCCGGCCAGAACAACGATGCGCATGCAGACAGTCTGTCAGCCGAAGGCTGTCATGGAGGGGTGGTGGTCGGGCGACGGGTGGGACTGTCAGCCGAAGGCTGTCATGGAGGGGTGGTGGTCGGGCGACGCACGGGGCATGTCGGGCCGATCGGGTCAGGCGGGTACGGACGCGGACTCGGCCGGGGAGCAGCTGTGCATCGGCATCTCGGTCAGGCCGGGGAAGTAGACGTGCAGGCTGACCGCGCCGTCGAGGGTGTCGTTGACGACCTCGTGGGCGCGTCCGGGAGTGAGGACGCGCTGGGTGCCGGGGCGGTGGGTGAGCCGGCCGGACCGGGGCGTGTGCTCGGTGAGCTCGCCCTCCAGCACGGTCATCACGCCGGAGGAGGCGCCGTGGTCGTGCAGGCCGCTGCCCTGGCCGGGGACCCAGCTGAGCAGCCAGACCTCGTAGCCGGGGCCGGTGCGCAGCCGGTGGTACCAGCGGGTGGTGGCGTCGTACTGGACGAGGTGCTCCCAGGAGGCGCGGTCCTCGGCGATGGAGCGGGCGAGCCCGGCGAACTCGGCAACGGTGGCCGGGTGTTCCCGGGCGGGCTGGAGGAGGTGCTGGACGGCGAGGATGTCGCCGGCGATCTGGAGGTCGCTCTCGACGGTGGCGGGAGCGGCGGAGGTGGCGCTGTGCGTGCTGTTCATCGTGGGGGGTACCTCGACGGATGTCAGTCGTGCTGGCGGTTGCTGCGGGGGCGGGCCGGAGCTCTGAGGAGCCGGGGCTCCACGGGCATCAACAGCTGCAACAGCAACAGCGAACCTGCGCAGCGCACAGGAACCCACGAATGGGGGTCCGGGTGGCGGCTGCGGGCGCTGACATGCGAACAAGGAGAACGTCTCAGAGGCCTGACTGTCAACCCAATGTCCGGTTTGGGGTAAAAGTTTCACCTCATCCGGTTACCGTGCACGGAGAAAGGTTTGTGCAGTGCGCGGCAGGGGATGTGGCGCTGTGTCGAGTCTCAAACCCGAACCCGACATCCGTGACCTGAATGTGATCTGCGCCGCAACTCCGGCCGGGCCGCAACCCCGTCACGAGGTGGCACGTGGAATACGGGTAAGACGGCATCCTTGCGGTGCCGGTGGCATGTGTCACGATTTTTGGCGATATGAACACTTTCTGCATAGGCTTGGTTCCGCAGAGTGAATAAGGGGCCCAATAGCAGATCTCGGCTTGACTGCCCCGGAGCCACGCACTTGTAATTTCACTCGTGTCGTTACGTAGCAATCAGTGACGACGTCGTCACGGGGACGCACAGACAGAGCGAGGGGCGCACATGACCGAGCTGTTTCAGGAACTGCTGGTCGAGGAGGCGGACGAAGAGCTCGGGTGGCAGGAGCGCGCTCTCTGCGCCCAGACCGACCCCGAGTCCTTCTTTCCCGAGAAGGGCGGCTCCACCCGCGAGGCCAAGAAGGTCTGCCTCGCCTGCGAAGTCCGCTCCGAATGCCTTGAGTACGCCCTCGCCAACGACGAGCGATTCGGCATCTGGGGCGGTCTGTCCGAGCGGGAGCGCCGCCGCCTGAAAAAGGCAGCGGTCTGAAGCGGCCGAAGCACCACCGGTCAGACATCCACCGCACATCGCACGACATATCGAACGCACAACGGAACGCACGACATAACGCCTGGCAGAACGCACGACAGAGCGCACGGCGACGCATGACGGACAGTGCGTCGAACGGGACAACGAGTACGACACACGGCACGGCGAACGGTCCGCCTCCTGCACCTTCCCCGCAGGAGGCGGACCGCTGTCGTGGCAGCCGTTAGGGTGGGGCGCTGTCCAGCAGCCTCCGAGGGCACACCACCCCCGGACCCCCGGCCGGAGGGCCCGTACCGCGATGTCCCTGCACAGCCAGTCGACGGCCTCCCACCAGGCCTCAGCCACACCCGAGTTCCCCCGGCACGTCGTCACCGCGGTCCTCGTCGCCCACGACGGCGCCCGCTGGCTGCCCCGGACACTCGCCGGCCTCCTCGGCCAGGAACGCCCCGCGCAGAACCACGTCGCCGCCGACACCGGCAGCGCCGACGAATCCGCGCGACTGCTCACCGAGGCACTCGGTGACGACCGCGTCCTGCACCTCGCCCGCCGCACCGGATTCGGCACGGCGGTCGACGAAGCCGCGCGCAGCGCCGGCACCCTGACCCCCGAGGAGCTCCCGTACCTCAAGCGCCCCAGCGGCTGGGACCCCGTCGGCCGCACCTGGCGCGACGACGCGTACGACCTGCCCGACCTCCCCCACGGCGAACCCGTCCAGTGGCTCTGGCTCCTGCACGACGACAGCGCCCCCGAACCCGACGCCCTCACCGAGCTGCTCCGCGTCGCCGAAGAGAACCCCGACGCCGCCGTCATCGGCCCCAAACTGCGCGGCTGGTACGACAAGAAGCAGCTCCTCGAAGCCGGCGTCACCATCGCCCGCAGCGGCCGCCGCTGGACCGGCCTCGACCGCCGCGAGCAGGACCAGGGCCAGCACGACCAGGTCCGCCCCGTCCTGTCCGTCTCCACCGCCGGCATGCTGGTCCGCCGCGACGTCTACGACGAGCTCGGCGGCTTCGACCGGCGCCTGCCCCTGATGCGCGACGACGTCGACCTGTGCTGGCGCGCCCAGAGCGCCGGCCACACCGTCCTCGTCGCCCCCGACGCCGTCCTGCGGCACGCCGAGGCATCCGCCCGCGAACGCCGCACCGTCGACTGCGCCGGCCGCACCACGGCCGGCCCGCACCGCGTCGACAAGGCCGGCGCCGTCTACACGATCCTCGCCAACAGCTCCGGCCGCGCCCTGCCCTACGTGCTGCTGCGCGTCCTGCTCGGCACCGTGCTGCGCACCCTCGCCTACCTGATCGGCAAGGCACCCGGCCAGGCCGTCGACGAACTCACCGGCCTCCTCGCCACCCTGCTCCGCCCCGGCCGCCTCCTCGCCGCCCGCAAGGCCCGCCGCCGCCCCGCCGTCCCCGCCTCCGAACTGCGCCCGCTCTTCCCCCCGCCGGGAGCCTCCCTGCGGGCCAATGCGGAACAGCTGGCCGGCTACTTCGGCGGCGACCGCGACACCGACACCGCCCCCGCCGGCCGGCACGGCGGAGGCAGCATCCTCACCGCCCCCGGCGAAGAGGGCGACTACCCGGTGGCCGAGGAGCGCTTCGCCCGCCTCCGGCGGCTCGCCCGCAACCCCGCCCCCGTCCTCTTCGGCCTCCTCCTGCTCGTCTCCCTCGCCGCCTGCCGCGCCCTCATCGGCGGCGGCTCCCTCATGGGCGGCGCCCTGCTGCCCGCCCCCGGCAGCGGCTCCGACCTGTGGGGCGCCTACACCGACGGCTGGCACGCCGTCGGCACCGGCTCCACCGCCGCCGCGCCGCCCTACCTGGCCGTCCTCGGCACCCTCGCCACCCTGCTGTTCGGCTCCACCCAGGCCGCCCTGACCCTGGTGCTCGTCGGATCCGTCCCGCTCGCCGGCCTCACCGCCTACTTCGCCTCCCGGCCGCTCGTCGAATCCCGCCTGCTGCGCGCCTGGGCGGCCATCGCCTACGCCTTCCTGCCCGCCGTGACCGGAGCCCTCGCCGGCGGCCGCCTCGGCACCGCCGTCCTCGCCGTCGTGCTCCCCCTCACCGCCCGCGCCGCCGTCGCCGCCTTCGCCCTCGGCGACGGCGCGGAGGCCGCCGACCGGCGGGGCGGCTGGCGCGCCGTGTGGACGTACACGCTGCTGCTCACCCTCACCACCGCCTTCACCCCCGTCGTGTGGCCGCTCGCCGCCGTCCTCGGGACCGCCGCGCTCGTCCTGCGCCGCACGCACTGGAAGGCGTACGGCCTGCGGCTGCTCGCCACCCTCGCCGTCCCGCTCCTCGTCCTCGCCCCCTGGTCGCTGGGCCTGTTCACGCACCCCGGCCGCCTCCTGCACGAGGCCGGACTGCCCTACGGAGCCGGCTCCGCCGACGCCCTCGGCCTGCTCGCCATCAGCCCCGGCGGCCCCGGCACCGGGGCCGGACTGCTGCTCATCGGCATCGTCCTCGCCGCCCTGGCCGCCCTGCTGCGCACCGACCGCGCCTTCGCCGTCCGGACGGCCTGGGCCACCGCCCTGGTCGCGCTGCTCCTGGCCGTCCTCGTCAACCGCACCGCCTGGGCCGGCCCCGCCACCCTCGTATACGGACTCGCCCTGCTCGCGGCCGCCGCCCTGGGCGCCGACGGAGCCCGGGAACGCGTCGCCGCGCGCAGCTTCGGCTGGCGCCAGCCGGTGGCCGCCCTGATCGCCCTGGCCGCCGCAGCGGGCCCGCTGCTCGCCGCCGCCACCTGGATGCTCGCCGGCGCCGACGGCCCGCTGAAGCGCCGCGACCCCGTACAGGTCCCGGCCTTCGTCGCGGACGCGAGCGGCGACGACAACCAGACCCGCACCCTGATCCTCGACCTGAACCCGCCCGCCACCGTCTCCTACAGCCTCGTCCGCGGCTCCGGCGGCCACATGGGCGACGCGGAGATCACCGCCCGCACCGGCGGCGACCCCCGCCTCGACAAGGTCGTCTCCAACCTCGTCGCCGGCTCCGGCGCCGACCAGTCCAGCCAGCTCAGCGCCTTCGCCATCCGCTTCGTCATGTTCCGCCCCGGCGGGCCCGAGGAGATCCGCCGCGTCCTCGACGCCACCCCGGGCCTCAGCCGCCGCCACCAGCAGGACGGCACCGCCCTGTGGGGCGTCGAGCCCTGGCTGCCGCGCGCCGTCATCGTCTCCGGCAAGCAGGGCGAGGCCCCGATCCCGGTCGCCGCCGGCCCCGTCGAGGCCCACAGCAAGATCCCCGCCGGTGAGGCGGGCCGCGTCCTGCGCATCGCCGACCGGGCGGACGCCGGCTGGCAGGCCACCCTCGACGGCAAGCCCCTCAAGCCGAAGACCCTCGACGGCTGGGCGCAGGGCTTCGAACTGCCCGCCGACGGCGGCCGCCTCGACCTCGTCCACGAGGACTCCCTGCTGCGGACCGCCTGGTACTGGGCCCAGGGCCTGCTCGCCCTGGTCCTGCTGGTGATGGCCCTGCCCGGCCGCCGCGCACAGCTCGACGACGACCTGCCGGAGGAGGAGACCGCGATCCCCTCCCAGCCGGGCCCGGGCGAGGCCGGCGAGGGCCGCCGCGCCCGCAGGCTGCGCGCCGAGGCCGGGCCGGCCCCCGTACCGGTGGAGACCGCCGCGGTCGCCGACCCGTACGCACAGATCCCGGCGCAGCCGGTGTACGGCGAGGAGACGTACGCCTACCAGGCCTACGGCGACCAGGGCGGCTACGCCTACGACCAGCAGCAGCCCGCCGCGTACGACCAGTACCCCCAGTACGACCAGCAGGGACAGCAGGCCTACGAGGCCCCGTACCCGCAGCAGCCGCACCACCAGCCGGTCCAGGACCCGGACCGGCAGCAGTACCCCTACCCGTACGAGCCGTACCGGCCGTACGACCCCCACGCACCGCACGACCCGCGTCCGGACGGGAGCCCCCAGCAGTGAAGCAGCGCGCACCCCTGACGCTGGCGGCGGTGACCGCGGCCCTGGCCGCCATCACCGGCGTCGCCGCCCTCACCGCGCCCGCCGCCGACGGCAAGGCGGCCGACAGCAAGGCCGCGACCGCGGCCCGGATGCCGGTGGAGCGGTCCCTGCTCGTGTGCCCCGGGCCCAGCTCCTCGGACATCGCCGAGACCACGTACACCTCCTTCACCCCCGGCGCCCCCGGGGGCGGGGGCAAGGGCTCGGCCCGGCTGCTCGGTGCGACCAAGGACGCCAAGCCGGTGCTGGAACCCAAGGAGCCGGGCAAGCCCGTCGGGGCCACCGCCAGCGGCGCCGACGCACCCGCCCTCACCGGCAGCGCCGACGGGTTCCTCGCCCCCGGCTGGACCGCGCAGCTGACCACCAAGGTCTCGGTCGGCCGGGCCCGGGGCGTGCTCGGCGTCGGCTGCACCGCGCCCGGCACCGACTTCTGGTTCCCCGCGGTGAGCACCGCCAAGGGACGAGAGGACTACGTCCACCTCACCAACCCCGACGACGCCGCGGCCATCGTCGACATCAAGCTCTTCGGCCCGGACGGACCGGCCAAGCCCGACGCCGGCGCCAGCGAGAGCATCCGCGTCGACCCCAAGTCCACGAAGACCGTCCTGCTCTCCTCCCTCGTCCCGGGCGCCCAGCTCGCGGACGCCACCGCCCACGTGACGACCCGCGCGGGCCGTGTGGGCGCATCCGTGCAGGTCGGCGAGGAGGGAGTGGGAGCCGACTGGCTGCCGGCCGCCGCCGACCCGGCGGGCTCGCTCGTGCTCCCGGGCATCCCGGCGGACGCCGCCTCCGTACGGCTGGTCGTCTTCGTACCGGGCGAGGAGGACGCGGACCTGAAGCTGCGCCTGGCCGGACCGGGCAGCACCATCAGCCCGGCGGGCAACGAGCAGCTGCACGTCAAGGCCGGTATGACGGCCGTCCTGGACCTGAAGGACGTCACCCGCGGCGAGCCCGGCTCGCTGCTCCTGACCCCGGCCGACCCCAAGAAGTCCGCCCCGGTCGTCGCGGCGGTACGGGTGGTCCGCGGCAGCGGCGCCAAGCAGGAGCTCGGCTTCATCCCCGCCACCGGGCCGGTCGGAGCACGGGCGACCGTGGCCGACAACCGGCCCGAGGAGAACACCACCCTGCTGTCCCTGACGGCCCCGGGCGCCGACGCGAAGGTCAAGGTGACCGCCTCGCCGGGCACCGGCGGCGGCGAACCGGCCTCCCAGGAGGTCACGGTCAAGGCGGGCACCACGCAGACGCTGCCCCTGGCCCCGGCGGGCGGCAAGGGCGCCTACGCCCTCACCGTCGAGACCCTCTCGGGCGGCCCCGTCCACGCGGCCCGCACCCTGTCGCTCCCGCACGAGGGCATCCCGATGTTCACCGTCCAGGGATTCTCCGACGACCACTCCACGGTCGCGGTCCCCAGGGCCGCCCAGGACTTCTCCGTCCTGACCGGATGACCGGATGACGCAGCACCCCCGGTACGCCGCAGGTCAGTCCTGGCCGTACCGGGGGTCCACCGTCTCCGGCGAGAGCCCCAGCAGCTCCGCCACCTGCTCCACCACGATCTCGTGGACCAGCATCGCCTTCTCGTCCCGCGTCTTGGTACGGATCTCCACCGGCCGCCGGAAGACCACGACCCGGGCCGGCCGCCCCTCGCGCGACTCCGACACCGCGCCCAGCGGCACCGCCTCGTCGTTCCAGCCGCCGTCCGCGCCCCCGGGTGGGCCGGGCACGTCACCGATCAGGAACTCCACCTCGGACAGCTGCGGCCAGCGCCGCTCCAGCCGCTCCACGGAGTCCCGTACGAGGTCCCCGAACAGCTCCGAGCGGCTCGCGGAGAGCGGCACCTGAGGAGGGGCCACCGGGCCGCGCATCCCGCGCCCGTGCCGGTCCCGCCGACGCGCGCGGGGCTCGGTCCGGGCCCCGGCGGGGGGCTCGGCGGGGCAGGGAGGAAGAGGGCTGTCGGTCACCCCCGCAGGGTAGCCCTGAGCACGACACGGGGGAGTGAGCGGTGGTGGAGTCGTCGCGGCCCGGTCAAGAGTGCGGTACCGTCCAACGTCGTGAGCCTTGTACGTCGCTGTTCGCGCACTGCGTGCGGCCGCCCTGCCGTCGCGACACTGACGTACGTCTACGCCGATTCGACCGCAGTTCTCGGCCCGCTCGCCACCTACGCCGAACCCCACTGCTACGACCTGTGCGCCGAGCACTCGGAGCGCCTGACCGCCCCACGGGGCTGGGACGTCGTGCGCCTGTCCGACGGCTCGGGGCCGTCCCGCCCCAGCGGCGACGACCTCGAAGCCCTCGCCAACGCCGTCCGCGAGGCCGCCCGCCCGCCGGGGCGCGCGGGCGAGTCCGGCGGCCGCGGCCAGGGAGGCCAGTCCACCGGCGAGACCCGTCGTGGACACCTGCGCGTCCTGAGATCGCCCGATTCCTGACGCTCCGGTGGCCTGAAGAGCCCTTCCTGGTTCAGGGTAGGTTTTGCTGAACCGCACAGGACCTTCAGGAGGGCAGGCAGTGGCCGCAGATCTTTCGAACATCGTCAAGGCGTATGACGTGCGTGGTGTCGTGCCGGACGAGTGGGACGAGTCCCTGGCCGAGCTGTTCGGTGCCGCGTTCGTGGAGGTCGTGGGCGGGGATGCGGTCGTGATCGGTCACGACATGCGTCCTTCGTCGCCGGGTCTGTCGGCGGCGTTCGCGCGGGGTGCGGCGGCGCGTGGTGTGGATGTGACGCTGATCGGGCTGTGCTCGACGGACCAGCTGTATTACGCGTCGGGTTCGTTGGATCTGCCGGGTGCGATGTTCACGGCGTCGCACAATCCTGCGCAGTACAACGGGATCAAGATGTGCCGGGCGGGTGCGGCTCCGGTGGGTCAGGACACGGGTCTGTCGCAGATCCGTGCGCTGGTGGAGAAGTGGTCGGACGGGGGTGCTCCGGCGGTTGCGGCGGGGACGGTTCCCGGGACGGTCACGGAGCAGGACTCGCTTCCCGGTTATGCGGCGCACTTGAAGGGCCTGGTGGACCTGGGGTCGATCCGTCCGCTGAAGGTGGTGGTCGATGCGGGCAACGGGATGGGCGGTCACACGGTTCCGACGGTGTTCGAGGGTCTGCCGCTGGATGTGACGGCGATGTACTTCGAGCTGGACGGGACGTTCCCGAACCACGAGGCGAACCCGCTGGACCCGAAGAACATCGTGGACCTGCAGGCGCGGGTGCTGGCGGAGGGTGCGGATCTGGGGATCGCGTTCGACGGGGATGCGGACCGGTGTTTCATCGTGGACGAGCGCGGTGCGGGGGTCTCCCCGTCGGCGATCACGGCGCTGGTCGCGTCGCGTGAGCTGGCCCGCAACGGTGGCACCGGCACCGTGATCCACAACCTGATCACCTCCTGGTCCGTCCCGGAGGTCGTCCGGGAGAACGGCGGCACGCCGGTCCGTACCCGTGTCGGTCACTCCTTCATCAAGGAGGAGATGGCGA
>NZ_JBSGXU010000154.1:0-19753 GCF_053610205.1 Streptomyces sp. NPDC054932
TCCGGCGGGTCCGCCCGGAATGCCTCGGCCGCGGCCACGGCCCGGTCCCAGGACGGGGCTTCGGGGGCGTCCGCGCGGGGCGGTTCGGCCGGGGTCGCCACGGCCAGCAGCAGCTCGCCGTCCGTCAGCTCGCAGCCGCCGTCCGCGGCCCGGGCGAGGCGGACCGGCGCGCCGGTCGGCACGGGCCGCCGGAAGTCGACCCGTACGCCCTTGGCGTCGGCGCGGGCGGCCAGCAGACCTGCCACGTAGCCGCCGAAGGCCACCCCCGGATATCCGTGGAGGCGTTCCGGCACAGTGATCGTCTCGAAGTCGCTCATGGCGCCCACCCCATCACACCGGGGCCGTGCCGACGGAGGCCGTCACCACCGACGGCGTGCGGTCGTCCGCCTCGGCGAGCGGCGCGCCGTCCGGGCCCCACACGGCCGAGCGACCGCAGCCGGTCCACGGGCCCGCCGGGCCGACGTGGTTGGCGAGGACCACGTACAGGCCGTGCTCCTTCGCGATCCCGGGGTGGACGGTGGCGCGCTCGTGGATCCCGTCGCCCGTCCCGTAGAGGGAGCTCGCCAGGTGGACCCGGCAGCCGTCGGCGGCGCCCCGGCCGGGGAGATCGGGGAAGTGGTTGTCGAAGCAGACGCCGAGGGAGAAGCGGATCCCGCCCAGTTCGAAGCGCCCGTCCTCCTCGCCCGCCAGGAAGAGCTCCTGCTCGTGCCGGTACAGGTGCTGCTTCGCGTACGTCGTCACGTGCGCGCCGTCCGCGTCGTGGACCAGCGTCGCGAGCGCGGGGCGCGGGCCGCCGGTGGGCAGGGCGACGTTCACCGCGGTGGCGATCCCCGCGGAGCGCAGCGGATCCAGTCGGGGGTCGTCGGCGGGCGTCCACAGGCCCGGGTCGGCGGCCAGCGCGGCGAGCTCGTAGCCGGTGAGCGTGAGCTCGGGGAACACCACCAGTTCGGCGCCCTGTGCACGGGCCGAGGCGGCGAGCGCGGCGGCCTGTTCGACGTTGGCGCGGACATCGGCGGGGGTGCAGGTCAGCTGCGCTGCGGCGATCTTCACCCGGTCAGGATGCCAGCCCGGCGGCGACCTCCTCGAGCAGGGCCAGGAAGGCGAGGGCGGCGGGGGAGGGGGCGATCCCGCGCGGGGTGGCGGCGTAGACGCGGCGGCGCGGGGTGTCGTCCGGGTGCAGGGGGACGAGCGCGAGGTCGGCCCGGGCCGAGGAGGCGGCGAGCGCCGGGATCAGGGTGACGCCGAGCCCGGCGGCGACGAAGCCCTGCTTGGCGATCCAGTCGGCGGCGACGAAACCGGTGCGCGGGCGGAAGCCGCCGGCCAGCGCGGAGTGCATGAGGGTTTCCTCGGGCCGGGTGTCGGCGGCGATCCACTCCTCGTCGGCCAGTTCGGCCAGCCGTACGACGGCGCGCCCGGCGAGCCGGTGGCCGGCGGGCAGGGCCACGTACATCCGCTCGTCGAGCAGGTGGTGCGGGGTGCAGCCGGAGGGCGGCTGCGCGGAGGTGTCGGCGACGACGGCGAGGTCGAGGTCCCCGGCCGCGAGCAGGGCCAGGTGCTTGGCGGAGGGGCCCTCGGTGCGGGTGACGGCCACGGCGGGATGGCGGGCCCGGAAGGCGGCCAGCGCGCGGGGCAGCAGGGCGGCGTCGGCGGTGGAGAAGGCGCCGATCCGCAGCCGGCCGGCGCCGAGGGTGTGGAGCGCGTCGAGTTCGGCGCGGGCGGTGCGCAGCCGGTCACCGACGGCCTCGGCGTGCGGGAGCAGGATCCGGCCGGCCTCCGTCAGGCGGACCCCGCGGGGGAGGCGGTCGAAGAGCGGGGTGCCCCACTCGTCCTCCAGGGTCTGGATCTGCCGGGAGACCGCGGACTGGGTGTAGCCCAGGGAATGGGCGGCCGCGGTGAAGGAGGCCAGGCGGGCCACGCGCAGGAAGACCTCGTACAGGCTGTGCGAAGTGGGCATGAGGGCCATGCTAGACATTCGCTTGTCGCATGCATGGGCCGGACCCGGCGTCAGGGGCATGGACACAGCACAGAAGATCGCGTTCCTCGGCCTCGGCGGGAGTTGTCGGTGCCGGCGGGCGGCGACCCGCTCAGTCGGTGGTGTCCGGGCCCCTCAGGAGGGTCAGGAAGGAGCGGAAGGCGGCGGGCATGTCCACCGATTCGGGGGCCAGCAGCCACTGGTACTGGAGACCGTCCATGACCGCCGTCAGCAGGGGGGCCGCCTGCTCCGGGGTGAGGCCCGAGGGGAGTCGGTCGCCGAACTCGGCGCGCAGCACCGACGCCATTTCCGCACGGACCTGGGCGTAGCGCTCGGTGAAGAACTCCCGGGCCGGGTGTCCGTCGGTGACGCTCTCGCCCAGCAGGGCCGAGAAGGTCTGCACGATGCCCGGGCGCATGGCGTTGTACTCCACCAGCGAGGCCAGCAGGTCCAGGCGCCAGGCGTCGGCGGCCGAGCGCGATCCGCCGCCGGTGTCCCAGCGGTCGCGTTCCTCCAGCACCGCGACCAGCAGGGCCTCCTTGGTCGGGAAGTGGTGCAGCAGCCCCTGCTGGGTCAGGCCCACGCGTTCGGCCACCGCGGCCAGGGACGCGCCGCGGTAGCCGCGTTCCGCGATCACCTCGACGGCCGCGCGGACGATGTCCCCGCGGCGCTCCTCGCTCCTCGCCCTGACCATCTCCCCGGCACCCCTTCCCGTTCATGCCCTGCCCTGCCCACAGGACCGTACGGCATTCGAATATCACGAACAGATTACGAACCCTACCGGTCAACAGGTAACAGGTCCACGATGGGGGCACCGCACCGAGCAACCGCACCCAACGAGGAGGCACGGCCGTGACCGATGCCGATCAGGTCCGCGATCAGACACGCAACGACGCCGTCGAGGCGGCACTGGGCAAACTGGACCTCGACACCAAGGCCCGGCTGCTGGCCGGCCAGGACATGTGGTCCCTGCCCGCCGTCCCCGCGATCGGGCTGGAGTCCCTGGTGATGTCCGACGGCCCCATCGGGGTCCGCGGCGTGCGCTGGACCGCCGACGACCCGTCCATCGCCCTGCCCTCCCCGACCGCGCTCGCCGCGGCCTGGGACCCCGAACTCGCCCGCCGCGCCGGCCGGCTCCTCGCCCAGGAGGCCCGCCGCAAGGGCGTCCACGTCCTCCTCGCGCCCACCGTCAACCTGCACCGCTCCCCGCTCGGCGGCCGGCACTTCGAGTGCTACTCCGAGGACCCCCACCTCACCGGCGCCATCGGCGCCGGGTACGTGAACGGGGTCCAGGACGGCGGGGTCGGCACCACCGTCAAGCACTACGTCGGCAACGACGCCGAGACCGACCGGTTCACCGTCGACAGCGTCATCGCCCCGCGCCCGCTGCGCGAGCTGTACCTCGCCCCCTTCGAGGCCATCGTCGCCAATGCCCACCCCTGGGGCATCATGACCGCCTACAACCGGGTCAACGGCACGACCATGACGGAGCACCAGTACCTGGTGAACGAGGTCCTGCGCGGCGAATGGGGCTTCGACGGCTGCAACGTCTCCGACTGGATGGCCGCCCGCTCCACCACCGGCGACATCCGGGGCGGCATGGACGTGGCCATGCCCGGCCCCACCACCGTCTACGGACCCGCCCTCGCCGAGGCCGTCCGCGCCGGCGAGGTCCCCGAGTCCGCCGTGGACGACGCCGTGCGCAACGTCCTGCGCCTCGCCGCCCGCGTCGGCGTGCTGGAGGGGGCGCCCGCCGCCGTGGAGAGCGTGCCGGCCCCGATCGACGGCCAGGCGCTGGCCCGCGAGCTCGCCGCCCGCGGCTTCGTCCTCGTCCGGAACGAGGGGGCGCTGCCGCTCGACGCCGCCGGCGGCACCGTCGCCCTCTCCGGCACCGCGGCCCGCGACGCCCGCGTCCTCGGCGGCGGCTCCGCCACCGTCTTCCCCGAGCGGATCGTCTCCCCGCTCGACGGTCTCACCGCGGCCCTCCCCGAGGGCGCCCTCACCTACACCGTCGGCGCCGATCCCTCCGACGAACTCACCCCCGCCGGTCAGGGCTTCGAGCTCCACGCCGTCTGCCGCGACGCCTCCGGGGTCGTCATCGGCGAGGGCGGCCTGCCGTCCGGCCAGGTCCAGTGGATCGGCGACGACCTGCCCGCCGGGGCCACCTACGAGACCATGGCCAGCATCGAGGTCCGCGGTACGTTCCTGCCGCGCGAGAGCGGCGAGCACGCCTTCGGCACCCGCGGACTCGGCGCCTTCGCCCTCGCGGTGGGCGGCGAGACCCTGTGGAGCGGCGTCCAGGAGATGGGCAACGAGGCCGACCCGTTCGAGGCCTTCTTCGGCGCGCCCAACGAGCGCGCCCGCGTCACCCTCACCGAGGGCGAGCCCGTCGAGGTGTCACTGACCTTCCAGGTCCCCGACATGACCGCGCTGCCCCTCAGGGCGATCATGTTCTCCCTGCTCCACCTCGGGCCGCGGCGCGATGCCGACGAGCTGATCGCCGAGGCCGTGGCCGCCGCCCGGGAGGCGGACACCGCCGTCGTGGTCGTCGCCACCACCGAGCGCGTGGAGTCCGAGGGCTTCGACCGGCAGGACCTCGCCCTGCCCGGCCGCCAGGACGACCTGGTGCGCGCCGTCGCCGCCGTCAACCCGAACACGGTGGTCGTCGTCAACGCGGGGTCCCCGGTGGAGCTCCCGTGGCGCGAGGACGTGGCCGCCGTCCTGCTGACCTGGTTCCCCGGGCAGGAGGGCGGGGCCGCGCTGGCCGACGTACTGCTCGGCGACGCGGAGCCGGGCGGGCGGCTGCCCACCACCTGGCCCGCCCGGTTCGCGGACGCGCCCGTCACCGAGGTCGTCCCCACGGACGGGCGCCTGGAGTACCGCGAGGGGCTGTTCATCGGCTACCGCGCGTACGAGAAGCACGGCGTGACCCCCGCCTACCCCTTCGGGCACGGACTCGGCTACACCGACTGGACCTACGAGTCCCTGGAGGTCACCCCGGACACGGTCCGGGTCCGCCTCACCAACACCGGCACCCGGCCCGGCCGCGAGGTCGTCCAGGTCTACCTCGCCCCCGTCGCCACTGCGTCCGACGGCGCGCGGAGCGCGACGGTGGAGCGCCCGGCGAGCTGGCTGGCCGCCTTCGCGGGCGTCACGGCGGGCCCCGGCGAGAGCGTCGAGACCGAGATCGCCCTGCCCGCGCGGGCCTTCGAGATCTGGGACGAGGAGGCCCGCGCCCGGCGGCGGATCGGCGGTGCCTACGAGGTCCGTGCGAGCCACTCGCACGGTGACATCCGGCTGGCCGCGACGCTCGACATCGCGTGACGCACCGTATGGCCGGAAATCACCCCTGAAAGCGGTCCGGGGGCGGGCCCTGACTCCCCAGCTACCGCTGGGAGGTGCCCCCGGCCCCCGGACCCCCGCCGTACCGGCGCGTCAACGTGGCGGTTCGGCCGCCGTCACCTGGCGGTGCGCCAGTTCCGCGAGCCGCGCCTGCCCGTCCTTGCCCGGATGGAACCAGTCCCACCGGCTCAACTGATCCGCCGCGAAGGGGTACTGGAACACCGCGCCGCCGTCGTAGCGGCACAGCGGATCCTTCGCGCAGACCTCGCGCAGCACCTCGTTGTACTCCACCACCCGCGCCCGCACCTGCTCGCGCCGGGCCGTGGCCCCCGTGGCCAGCGACAGCGGATCGGCGAGCATCGACTGACAGATCCCCAGCTTCCAGACCTGCCGCACCATCGGGAGGTCCTTGCCCTGCTCCCACAGCCGTTGGAGGTCCGGCACGCTGGAGACGTACACCTGGGAGGCCGGGGACGCGGCCCGCAGTTCCGCGAGGGCCGTCTCGAATCCGGACCGGAACTCCGTCACCGGGGTCATCGACGAAGCCGTGGGCCGGCAGGCGTCGTTCGAGCCCACCATCACCGTGACCAGGTCGGGCCTGTGCGCGGCGGCCCCGGCCAGCTGGGCCGGCAGGTCCGCCATCCGCGAGCCGGTCACCGCGTAGTTCCAGCTGCGGGCGGGCGCCTCGGCGTCCCCCAGCAGCCGTGCGGCGAGGGAGCGGACGGCGGGGTCGTTCCCGGTGGCCCAGGAGACTTCCGGGCAGTCGGCGAGGACCGAACAGGCGTCGAAACCGCGCGTGATGGAATCGCCCACGGCCGCGATCGAGGCGGGCGCCGTGTTCCAGCGGGGTGCGCCCTTCGCCCCGCGGTCGCCCTGCTCGCCCGACCCGCCCGAGGTGCACCCGGTGGCCGCCCCGGCCAGCAGTACGGCCGCCGCTCCCGCGCCCGCGAGAGTCCGGCGCGCGCGGCGGCGCGGAGCGGTGGTGCGCATGGGAAGGGCCCCTCCTTGTCGACCCCGCGTCGTTCGGGGGGTCCTGCTGAGTGAAAGCTCTGTGTTTACCGGTCTTGGAGCGACCGTACGTCACACCATGACCCCTGGCGCACGGTAGCTTTTTCCCGTGGCGTTTCGGCCGCAGGTCCCGTAGCGCAATGTCAAATAATTTCCGTTACATTACATCACGTCACATACTGTCCGTTTTCTGGAGTTTATTCCCGACCTCGTCCCACACTGGAGGTCCCGGTGACGACACGTGGAGTTCTGTACGTGCATTCCGCACCGCGCGCGCTCTGCCCGCACGTGGAATGGGCTGTTGCGGGCGTGCTCGGGGTGCGGGTGAACCTCGACTGGATCAGACAGCCCGCCTCCCCGGGCACCTGGAGAGCCGAGTTCTCCTGGCAGGCCGAAGCGGGCACCGCCTCGAAACTCGCCTCCGCGCTGCGCGGCTGGCACCTGCTGCGCTTCGAGGTGACCGCGGAACCGTGCCCGAACGCCGAGGGCGAGCGCTACAGCTCCACCCCGGAGCTCGGCATCTTCCACGCCGTCACCGGCATGCACGGCGACATCCTGATCCCGGAGGACCGGCTGCGCGCCGCCCTCGCCCGGTCCGCGCGCGGCGAGACCGACCTGGAGGCGGAGATCGCCAAGCTGCTCGGCAAGCCGTGGGACGACGAACTGGAGCCCTTCCGCTACGCGGGCGAGGGCGCCCCGGTCCGCTGGCTCCACCAGGTCGTCTGAGCCCCGCCCCACGCGAAAGGCCCACCCGGATTCACCCGGGTGGGCCTTCTGCGTGGTTCGGGCGTACTAGACGGTGCGGAACGCCAGGGTCACGTTGTGACCGCCGAAACCGAAGGAGTTGTTGATCGCGGAGATCGGGCCGTCGGCCGGCAGCTTGCGCGGCTCGCCGACGATGATGTCCGCGTCGATGTCCTCGTCCAGGTCGTCGACGTTGATCGTCGGCGGGGCCAGCCGGTTGTACAGGGCCAGCACGGTCGCGACGGTCTCGATACCGCCCGCGCCGCCCAGCAGGTGACCGGTCATCGACTTGGTCGCGGAGATCGCGATGTGGTCGAGGTCGTCGCCCAGCACCTTGCGCAGTGCCTTCAGCTCGGCCGTGTCACCCTGCGGGGTCGAGGTGGCGTGCGCGTTCAGGTGGACCAGCTCGGCCGGGTCGAGGCCCGTGTTGTCGAGCAGGTTCTGCACCGCGGCCGCGACACCGCGGCCGGTGGGCTCCGGCTGCGCGATGTGGTGGCTGTCCGCGGACAGACCCTGGCCGAGGACCTCGCAGTAGATGCGGGCGCCGCGCGCGGCGGCGTGCTCGGCGGACTCCAGGATGACGACGCCGGCGCCCTCGCCGAGGACGAAGCCGTCACGGGCCTTGTCGTACGGGCGGGAGGCCTGCTCGGGGTTCTCGTTGTTCTTGGACATCGCCATCATGTTGGCGAACGCGGCGATCGGCAGCGGGTGGATCGCCGCCTCGGTGCCGCCCGCGACGACCACGTCGGCGCGGCCGGTACGGATCATCTCGACGGCGTAGCCGATGGCCTCGGCGCCGGACGCGCAGGCGCTGACCGGAGTGTGCACGCCCGCCTGGGCGTTGACCTCCAGGCCGACGTTGGCCGACGGGCCGTTCGGCATGAGCATGGGGACGGTGTGCGGGGAGACCCGGCGCACGCCCTTGTCCTTCAGTACGTCGTACTGGTCGAGCAGGGTGGTGACACCGCCGATGCCGGAGGCGATCACGGTGCCCAGACGCTGGGGCGCGACGAAGGCGCCCTCTTCCGTCTCTTCGCCGGCCGGGGTGGTGTAGCCGGCGTCGGCCCACGCCTCGCGGGCAGCGATGACCGCGAACTGCGCCGAGCGGTCCAGCTTGCGGGCCAGCGGCCGGGGCAGGACTTCACTCGGGTCGACGGCGGCCCGAGCGGCGATGCGTACCGGGAGTTCGGCGAAGCGCTCGCCCTCCAGGGGCTTGACGCCGGAACGGCCGGCAAGCAGACCTTCCCAGGTCGAAGCGCTGTCGCCACCCAGCGGAGTGGTTGCGCCGATACCGGTGACGACCACGGTGCGATTGGTCGGGCTCACAGGAATTCTTTCTCCACGTCTCAGGGGGTGCTGAATTGTCACGGCGCCACCGCCAGGTGGCGACAAACGCTCGTCAGGCTCAGGCCTGGTGCTTCAGGATGTAGTCAGCGGCGTCGCCGACCGTCTTGAGGTTCTTGACGTCCTCGTCCGGGATCTTGACGTCGAAGCGCTCTTCGGCGGCGACGACGACCTCGACCATGGAGAGCGAGTCGACGTCCAGGTCGTCGGTGAAGGACTTCTCGATCGCGACGTCCTCGGTGGGGATACCGGCGATCTCGTTGACGATCTCCGCGAGACCCTCGACGATCTCTTCCTGCGTGGCGGCCATGTGGCGCTCCTTCTATAGCTAACTGGGGTGAAACAGGGCGGGATGTGGATCCCGGCCCTAGGGGAGGGTAACGACCGTCGCGGCGTAGACGAGTCCCGCCCCGAAGCCGATGACGAGCGCGGTGTCGCCGCTCTTCGCCGCTCCGGTCGCCAGGAGCCGCTCCATAGCGAGCGGAATCGAGGCGGCCGAGGTGTTGCCGGTGGTCTCCACGTCACGGGCGACCGTGACGTGGTCCGGCAGCTTCAGAGTCTTCACCATCGAGTCGATGATCCGCATGTTCGCCTGGTGCGGAATGAAGACGTCCAGGTCATCCCCGGTGATCCCGGCGGCGTCGAGCGCCTGCTGGGCCACCTTGGCCATCTCGAAGACGGCCCAGCGGAAGACCGCCTGACCCTCCTGGGTGATGGCCGGAAACTTCTCGCCGCCGTCCTTGCCGAGGTACTCGTCCCACGGCACGGTCTGCTTGATCGTCTCGGACTTGTCGCCCTCCGAACCCCACACCGTGGGGCCGATGGCCGGCTCGTCCGAAGGGCCGACGACCACGGCGCCGGCGCCGTCACCGAACAGGAAGGCCGTCGCGCGGTCCTCCAGGTCGGTCAGGTCGGAGAGCCGCTCCACGCCGATGACGAGCACGTACTCCGCGGAGCCCTCCACCACCAGACCCTTGGCCAGGGTCAGGCCGTAGCCGAAACCGGCACAGCCGGCGGAGATGTCGAAGGCGGCGGGCTTGCCCGCGCCGATCCGGTGCGCGATCTCGGTCGCGACGGCCGGAGTCTGCTTGAAGTGCGAGACCGTCGAGACGATCACGGCACCGATCTGCTCCGGGGCGACACCGGCGTCGGCCAGCGCCTTCCCCGAGGCCTCCACCGACATCACGGCGACGGTCTCCTGGGGCGAGGCCCAGTGCCGGGTCGCGATGCCGGAGCGGGAACGGATCCACTCGTCGGACGAGTCGATGGTCTCGAGGATGACCTCGTTGGGCACCACACGGGTCGGGCGGTAGCCGCCGACACCGAGGATGCGGGCGTAGGGGGAGCCCTTGGCCGGCTTGATCTTGGACATGCTGTGTGGGCTCCTTCTCTCAGGCCGTCAGTTCGGCGATGAGCGCCGCGGCCTTGTCGAGATCGTCCGGGGTCTTCAGACCCACGCTCGGTACGCCCTTCAGCGCGCGCTTGGCCAGACCCGTCAGGGTGCCACCGGGGCAGAGCTCGATGATCCCCGTGACGCCCAGCTCGGCGAACGTCTCCATGCACAGGTCCCAGCGGACCGGGTTGGCGACCTGGCCGACCAGGCGGGCGACGACGTCGGCACCCGTGGCGACGACGAGGCCGTCCTTGTTCGAGACGTACTTCAGCGCCGGGTCCGCCGGGGTGAGGGCCTCGGCGGCCTTCTCCAGCGTCGCGACCGCGGGGGCCATGTGATGCGTGTGGAAGGCGCCCGCGACCTTGAGGGCGACGACCTTCATGGAGCCTTCGGGCTTGTCGGCCTCCAGGGCAGCGATCTGCTCCATGGTGCCGGCGGCCACGATCTGACCCGCGCCGTTGATGTTGGCGGGCGTCAGACCCAGCTTCTCCAGGTGTGCGACGACCACGTCGCGGTCACCGCCGAGGACCGCGGCCATGCCGGTCTCGGTGACGGCGGCAGCCTCGGCCATGCCCAGTCCGCGGGTCCGGACGAACGACAGCGCGTCGGCCTCGGACAGGACGCCGGCGTAGGCGGCGGCGGTGATCTCACCGACGCTGTGGCCCGCGACGGCGCCGAAGGCGGCCGGGGAGCCCAGCGCCGAGGCGGACAGCAGACCCGCGGCGACCAGCAGGGGCTGGGCCACGGCCGTGTCGCGGATCTCTTCGGCGTCAGCGTTCGTGCCGTAGTGGGCAAGGTCCAGCCCGATGGCGTCCGACCATGCGGCGACGCGGTCGGCGGCACCGGGAAGTTCGAGCCAGGGAGTCAAGAAGCCGGGCGTCTGAGCGCCTTGGCCGGGAGCGACGAGTACGAGCACCCTCACACTCTCTCTTGTGGATGGTCCCTGCCGCCCGTGGGGACAGGGACGAAGAACCGTCGGGGTAATTGTTGATGTCCGACAAAAGTCTAGGACTGGGCGTCGCCGTCGGCCAGACGCCCCAGAATCAGGGCGATCCGCAACGTGAACGCCGAGCGGACATCAGAGGGAGACCATCCGGTGACGTCGGTCACACGTCGGAGCCGGTAGCGCACCGTGTTGGGGTGCACGAACAGCATCCGCGCCGCCCCTTCGAGGCTGCTCGCCTGCTCCAGGTAGACGCTCAGAGTCTCCAGTAGTGCCGACCCCGCCTCCTCCAGTGGTCTGTAGATCTCCTCCACCAGCTGATCCCTGGCAGCGGGATCGGAGGCGATGGCCCGCTCCGGCAGGAGATCGTCCGCCAGGACCGGCCTGGGGGCATCCTGCCAGGCCGTGCACGCTTTCAGCCCGGCCGCCGCGGCCTGCGCCGACTTCGTTGCGTTCAGCAGGTCGGACACCACCGGCCCGGCCACCACCGGACCCGCCGCGAACGGGCCGATCAGGGACTTCGCCACCTGGATCGGGTTGTCGCTGCCACCCGCGATGACCACCAGACGGTCCCCGAGCACACCCGTGAGGACCTGGAGCTTGTGGTGGCGGGCCGCGCGCCGGATCGCCTCCACCGTCAGCTCGCTGTCCCCCTCCGGCGCCGTGCCCAGCACCACGCACACGTGCTCCGGGGAGTTCCAGCCCAGCGCCGCCGCCCGGGACAGCGCACCCTCGTCCGCCTCGCCCGACAGCACGGCGTTGACGACCAGCGACTCGAGCCGGGCGTCCCAGGCCCCGCGCGCCTCGGCGGCCTGCGCGTACACCTGGGCGGTCGCGAAGGCGATCTCCCGGGCGTACACCAGCAGCGCCTCGCGCAGGATCGACTCGTCACCGGGGGCCGCCACCTCCTCGATCGCGGCCTCCATGACCTCGATCGTGGTGCGGACCATCTCGACGGTCTGCCGCAGGGTGATCGCCCGGGTCAGCTCGCGCGGAGCCGTCCCGAAGACGTCGGTGGAAATGGCCTGCGGGGTCTCCGGATGCCTGAACCACTCCGTGAACGCGGCGATACCGGCCTGGGCGACCAGGCCGATCCAGGACCGATTCTCGGGTGGCATAGCCCGGTACCACGGCAGGGTCTCGTCCATGCGCGCGATCGCGTTGGCGGCCAGCCGGCCGGAGGACTTCTCCAGTCGGCGCAGCGTCGCGGTGTGCGGATGGGCGGGAGCGGGATGCGCGGAGTGTGTGGCGGGCGAATGCTCACGTTCGGGTTGGGGCACGTGACAAGACTGCCTTATCGGGACGGGTGCGCGGAGTCCGGTCCCGTGTCCGCCCCGCGCCCCGTCTCCCGGCTGGGTCTACCGTGGCCTCCATGATTGATGTTCGCCGCGGCGCCGACCGGTACGAGGGCGGGGACCCGGCCGCCGGGATCACCACCCGGCACGCCTTCTCCTTCGGGGCCTTCTACGACCCGGAGAACCTGCGCTTCGGCCCCGTCCTGGCCTGCAACGAGGAGACCCTCGCGCCGGGCGCCGGCTTCGACGAGCACCCGCACAGCCACACCGAGATCGTGACCTGGGTGATCGAGGGCGAGCTCACCCACCAGGACAGCACCGGCGAGAAGAGCCAGGTGCGGCCCGGCGACGTGCAGCGGCTCAGCGCCGGATCCGGGGCGCGGCACGTGGAGCGCAACGACGGCACCGGGCGGCTGCGCTTCGTGCAGATGTGGCTCGCGCCCCTGGCCGCGGGCGGCGAGCCCTCGTACGGGGTCGTCCGGGAGATCGCCGACGGTGCGCCCTACGAGGTCCCCGCGGCCGGTGGCGTGCTGCACGTCCGGCGGCCCGGAGCGGGCGAGCGCGTCGCCGTTCCGGCGGCGGACCGGGTGTACCTGCACGTGGTGCGCGGGGACCTGCGCCTGGACGGGGCGGAGCTGGGCCCCGGGGATTCGGTACGGATCACCGCCGAGCCGGACCTGGAGGTCGTCGCCGGGTCCCCGGGGGAGCTGCTGATCTGGGAGTTTCCCGACCCGGCACGGGCCACGGCCTAGAAGGAGCGGAGCTCGGCCAGCACCGCGTCGGTGAACGGGGTCCACGCCTCGACGGCCCACGGGCCGAAGGCCCGGTCGGTCAGTGCCACGCACGCGGCGCGCGCGTCCGGGTCCACCCACAGGAAGGTGCCGGCCTGGCCGAAGTGGCCGAAGGTGCGCGGCGAGGAGGAAGCGCCCGTCCAGTGCGGGGACTTGTGGTCGCGGATCTCCATGCCGAGGCCCCAGTCGTTGGGCGACTGGTGCCCGTAGCCCGGCAGGACGCCCTTGAGCCCGGGGTGGACGACGGAGGTGGCCTCGGCGACCGTACGGACGTCCAGCAGCCGGGGCGCCTGCAGTTCGGCGGCGAACCGCAGGAGGTCGGAGACGGTGGAGACGCCGTCCTTGGCGGGCGAGCCCTCCAGGGTGGTGCGCGTCATGCCCAGCGGCTCGAAGACCGCCTGGTGCAGGTACTCCGCGAAGGGGATGCCGGTGGCCTTGGCGATGTGGTCGCCGAGCTCCTCGAAACCGGCGTTCGAGTACAGCCGGCGCTGCCCGGGCGGGGCCGACACCCGGTGCTCGTCGAAGGCCAGGCCGCTGGTGTGCGCCAGCAGGTGACGGACCGTCGAACCCTCGGGCCCGGCCGGTTCGTCCAGCTCGATCGCCCCCTCCTCGTACGCGACGAGGGCGGCGTACGCGGCGAGCGGCTTGGTGACCGACGCCAGCGCGAACCGGTGGTCGACGGGCCCGTGGGTGCCGGCGATGCTCCCGTCGGCGCGTACGACGGCCGCCGCTGCGGTCGGCACCGGCCAGGTCTCGATGATCCGCAGGCTTTCCATGCCGTTCACGGCCTCCACGCTCTCCATGCCGCCGAGCCTACTTGCTTGGAGTGCACTCAAAGGTTTTAGCGTGGAGTCATGAGCCGGAGCCTGACGCAGACGCGGTACACGATCAGCGAGGTCGAGGCCCGGACCGGTCTGACCCAGCACACCCTGCGCTGGTACGAGCGGATCGGCCTGATGCCGCACGTGGACCGTTCCCACTCGGGGCAGCGGCGCTTCACCGACAAGGACCTCGACTGGCTGGCCTTCGTCGGCAAGCTGCGCGCCACGGGGATGTCGGTGGCGGACATGGTCCGGTACGCCGAACTGGTCCGCGAAGGGGAGCACACGGTCGAGGAGCGCCGGGAGCTGCTGGAACGCACGCGCCGCGAGGTGCGGTCGCGGATCACCGAGCTCACGGACGCACTCGCCGTACTGGACTACAAGATCGATCTGTACGCCATGAAAACGGTCGCGGGGAAGGCACAGCAATGACGGAGCACGGCACCACCATCGAACAGGTCGAGCTCGGCAGGGGCGGCCCGCTCGTCGGCGTCCAGGGGCTCGGCTGCATGGGCATGAGCGAGTTCTACGGGGACACGGACGAGGCGGCGGCCCGGGAGACCCTGGAGGCGGCGCTGGCCGCCGGGGTCACCCTCTTCGACACGGCGGACGTCTACGGGCGAGGGCGGAACGAGGAGTTCCTGGCGCCCTTCGTGGCCGCGCACCGGGACGGGATCACGCTGGCGACGAAGTTCGCGATAGAGCGCACCGACGACCCGCACCACCGGGGCATCCGCAACGACCGGGCCTACGTCCGCGCGGCCGTGGAGGCCAGCCTGAACCGGCTCGGCGTGGACGTCATCGACCTGTACTACATGCACCGGCGCGACCCGGCCGTGCCGTTCGCCGAGTCGGTCGGCGCCATGGCGGAGCTGGTGCAGGAGGGCAAGGTGCGCCACCTGGGCCTCAGCGAGGTCACCGGCGCGGAACTGCGCGAGGCGCACGCCGTGCACCCGATCGCGGCGCTGCAGTCGGAGTGGTCGCTGTTCAGCCGGGACGTGGAGCACAGCGCGGTCGGCGCGGCGGCGGAGCTGGGGGTGGCCCTCGCGGCGTACTCCCCGCTCGGCCGGGGCTTCCTGACCGGCTCCTTCGCGGACGCGTCCGCGGAGCTGTCGCAGGACGACTTCCGCCGCCATCAGCCGCGGTTCAACGGCGACAACGCGAAGACCAACGCGGCGCTGCTGGCCCCGGTCCGGGAGATCGCGCGGGAGCGCGGGGCGAGCGCGGCGCAGATCGCCCTGGCGTGGGTGCAGCAGCGGGCGAAGGTGCACGGGCTGACCGTGGTCCCGATCCCGGGCACCCGCAGGCCGGGACGGCTGCGCGAGAACACCGCGGCGACCCGGATCACCCTCACGCAGGCCGAGTCGGACCTGCTGGAGCCGATCGCCGCGCTGGTCGCCGGGGACCGCTACCCGGACATGAGCTCCACCGCGACGGCACGGGAGGCCTGACCCGCCGCCGCGGGGCACCTCCTACAGCGACTCGGCGGCGAAACGATCCCGCAGCGCCGCGTACTCCGCGTCCGTGAGCAGGCCCGCCGCGTGCAGCTCGCTCAGGTGCCGCAGCCGGTCGTCGCCGGAGCGCGCCCGCGGCACGGTGGTGACCGGGGTACGGCTGCGCAGGGCGGCCAGGACGGCCGCGGCGAAGGGCAGCGACTCGTGCACGGCCCCGTAGCCCACGCGGAAGACGGCCGCCGCGAGGTCGTGGTCCGGGCGGGGGTCGCTGGTGGTGTCCCGCAGCACCAGCCGCAGGTGGCCACCGGGGCCCTGGGGCGAGGACCACTCGACGCCGGTGAGCCCGGCCAGCGGGAAGCGCTGGTCGCCCGCCTTCCACTTGGTGCTGGTGGCGCCCGTACGGGACCACTGGAAGGTGACCGCCGAGCCGTCGAAGCCCACCCGGGCGTCGTACGCCTTCAGGTGCAGCGGCGGCTGCGGCACCTCGACGAGGAAGCGCGAGGACGGTTCGTCGGCGTCCGGCCCGAGCCGGGACCGCAGCGCGTCGGCGAAGGCGGTGGCGAGCGGGGCCCGGTCGCCCGGCAGCACCAGCCGGTACGGGTCGCAGGCCTCCTTCAGCTGGCCGGCGGCGGCCTCCATCAGCGGATCCGCGCCCGGCCGCGGGACGGCGCGCAGCACCACCGTGTCCCGCTTCCCGTCGCTCACGGTCACGGCGGACACCGCTTCGAGGGGGATCCGGCGCTCGCCGAGGGCATGGAAGAGTCTCGGCAGCCTCGGCGTTCTGATCCCCCGTGCGAAGCGGATGAGCACCGAGTCCGAGTCGAACTCCCAGACGGCATGATTTCCGGCCAGTACGTCACCCATGCGGCACATCGTAAAGGGCGGCGCCCCCATGCGTCGCCCCGGTTGCGGGGACCGATTTCCGCGCCTCTACGCGCGTCAGTCCTGCTCTGTCCCGGAAATTCCGCGCCGGCAGGCGTCGTCCCCGGTCGCGCAGACAACGGAAGCGAACGCGCCGGTTCCGATCCGGGCGAAGTTGTCCATCGAGTCCGTCCCTGGCGCGAAATAGCCGGTGTGGCTCTTGGCCCGGGCCGACGACAGCAGCCGCGCGCCGAACTCCGGGGACACCGGATCGGCGCCGTGGCCCAGCCCGCCGACCTCCAGGTGCGGCACGTCCGCGATCCAGTCGCCCTCGTCGCGCGTCGCCCAGACCCGCGCCGCGGTGTGCAGCCCGGCGACGTTCTCCGCGCGCATCCCGGGACTGCCCGCGACCACCACGTCGGTCACCCGCCGCGGCAGCTCCTGCGCCGCTACCCCGCAGACCACCGATCCGTAGCTGTGGCAGAACAGCGCCACGCTGGCGTTCCCCGGCAGGGCTTTGGTGAGGTCTGTCAGCAGGACGGCGCCGTCGACGGCCATGCGGCCCGTGGCGGCGTCCATGCCGACCCCGGTGGGGGCGGTGTAGCCGGCCCAGGCGATGACCGCCGTCCGGCTGTCCGGCTCGGCCGCGCGCTGGGCCTGGTACAGGGCCTCGGCCATGCCGACGGGGGAGGTCAGGCGGCGCTGGGTGCGCTCGAAGGTGAGCACGTCGGTGTCGACACCGGGGACGATCACCGAGACCCGGTCGGCCCCGGCGAGGTCGCCGAAGACCTCGGCCACGCGGCCGTTGCCGGTCGGGTCGAAGGCGAGGATCTGCCGGCCCGGCATGGCGAGCGAGGCGAAGCGGTGCGAGCGCCGGGTGGCCGTGGCCCGGTCGGCCGGGGTCAGCGCAACATCGCGGCTTCGGGCCTCCTCGACCCGGCGGGCCTGCTCCAGACCCTGCATGTTGGCCTGGTACCGCACGGCGACGGGGGCCCCGTCGAGGTTGCCGACGACCAGGGGGTAGTTGTCGGCCAGCCGGGCCCGCTGGGCGCCGTCGAGGCCGGCGAAGAAACGGGCCACCGTCCGTGCGGGGGCGTCCGCGGGCGGCACCGGGCGGCCGTCGATCCTGGCCTTCGCCCAGGCGCCGAGGGCGGTGACCCGCAGCGGGGTGCCCCCCTCGGGCCGGTGCACGGCCGTCCAGCCGGTGGTGGCCAGCATGATGAAGACCACCGCCAGCGCGAGCAGGACACGCAGGGCGGCAGGGCGCGGGTCGGCGCCGAGGGCGGTGGGGTGGGCGAGGCCGGGCACGTTCACTGTGACCAGCCTATGAGACGTAATACGCCACGGGCGTGCCGGGTGACCGGACTCACGGCCGACCGTGGGACCCCGTGAGGCCCGGGCGGGGGACCGCGCGCCGCGCCGGCGGACCGGACGACCCGCGCGGTCCGGCTAGGCGGGTTCGCGCCAACTAGAGGTCAGCGCCGGGCCGATCCGGTCGAGGTAGGTCTCCGTCAGCCGTCGGATCGACTCCACACTGGTGTCCTCGCCCTGCCCCCAGAGCCGCCCCGTGACCCGCATCACGCCACAGAACGCGGCGACGGCGACACGCGGCCTCGGATCGGCGTCCACGTCCAGGCCCTCGCGGGCACCGATCAGCCGGGAGATCCGTTCCTCCAGCTCGGTGGAGCGCCGCAGGTGTACGGCGAGCAGGGCCGGGGTGGACTCGATCAGCCGGTAACTGCGCATGTACAGATCGACCGGGACCACCTCGGACAGAGCCACCTCGACGCCGTCCCAGGCGGCGAGGGCCGCGCTCCGCATGGCCTCGAAGGGCCCCTCGGCGGCCGGCCGGGCGTGCAGTTCCGCGACGAACCGCGACTCGACCAGCTCCTGGAGGGCGAAGACGACCTCCTCCTTGTTGGCGAAGTACCGGAAGAAGGTGCGCTGGGACACGTTCACGGCGTCGGTGATCTCGTCGACGGTGGTGCGCTCGTACCCCTGGGTGAGGAACAGCAGGAGCGCGGCGCGCAGCAGCGCGTCCCGGGTGCGCCGTTTCTTGCGTTCACGCAGTCCGGTCACCGGCGCTGCCGTCGCCGACCGCTCGTCGATCGTCACCGCGGGGCTCCCTTCTGACGCCGAGTGGGCGGTCAGAGTATCTGTGACCGACGGGGTGGCGGCCGCTTCGTTGAGCCGTTTGCGACGTGCCGTCCGAGGTTTTCGGCCCCGTCGCCGAGACCGCTCGCGCATGACACGTTCGGGTCGGCCGCGGGCCCGGCCGCAGCCGGGCCCGCACCGGGGCCCGCGCCCGGCCGCACCCGGGCCGCGGCGGCCGCGGCCCGGCGCGAGGGCTCCCGGAAGCGTCAACTCCGTACGTACAAAAGCCCCGCCGGAGGGTTGCGGCAGGGCTGTCGCCTATCAGGGTGGACCCGCCCGCAGCCCCTTCCGCCCGCCCGTCACCGCAGGTCAGCGTGGTGTCCGCGGAGCTCCGGAAACGGTCCGGGCGCCCGCCGTCCACAAGGAGTTGACCCGTCATGCGTACGTGTCGAACCGCCCGTGTCACCCCCGCGACCGCCCGTGTCACGACCACGACCGCCCTGGCCGCGACGGTGCTGGTCCTCACCGCCCTCATCCCGAGTACGGCCACCACGGCGCACGCCGCGGGCCCGCCGACCCTCGGGGCATGCGCGACCGGACAGCTGTGCCTGTGGGCGAAACCGGAGTTCAAGGGAGCCCGCCGGACCCACGAGCTGAGCAACCTGGACATCAACAGCTGCACCGCGCTGCCGCCCGGGACGAGCGCCCAGTCCCTCACCAACCGCACCGGGCGCCCGGTCACGACGTACCAGTCGGCCGAGTGCGCGGAGACGGGCGAGTTCCAGACCTACCCGGGCGACGGCGTCTGGCTGCCCCAGTCGCCGTACCAGGTGCGGGCGTTCAAGGTGTGGGAGAGGTAGCTTCCCGCTGCGCCGGGGCGCTCGGCCGGTCGGCCGCGGCCGCGTCGGCCGCCGCGCCGCCCAGCCGGGCGACCTCGCCGCGCAGCGCCCGTACCTCCTCCTGCAGCTCCCGGACGGCCGCCAGCTGGAGCATGTCCGCCCGGTCGTCGCGCTCGAAGCGGGAGATGAACCACGCGGCGATGTTCGCGGTCACCACACCGAGGAGGGCGATCCCCGACAGCATCAGACCGACGGCCAGGACCCGGCCGAGGCCGGTGGTGGGCGAATGGTCCCCGTAGCCGACCGTCGTCATCGTGGTGAAGGACCACCACACGGCGTCGCCCAGGTTCTTGATGTTCCCGTCGGGGGCGTCGCGCTCCACGCTGAGCACCGCCAGCGAGCCGAACATCAGCAGGCCCACGACGGCCCCGGCCACGTACGTCGTCAGCTGGATCTGCGGAGCCATCCGGGCCCGCCGGCCCACCAGCATCAAGGTGGCGACCAGCCGCAGGAGGCGCAGCGGCTGCACGAGCGGCAGCACCACGGCGGCCAGGTCCAGCCAGTGGGTCCGGACGAAGCGCCTGCGGTCGGCCGCGAGGGCCAGCCGGACCAGGTAGTCGACGGCGAAGGCACCCCACACCAGCCATTCCACGTACGTGCAGGCCCGGTGCACGTCCGCGCTCGCGTCGGGGGCGACGATGGGCACGGCGTAGGCCACGGCGAAAGCCACGGCGAGCAGGAGCAGCGGGGTCTGGCTCCGCCGCTCCCACAGCAGCTGGCGGGATGGTTCCTTCATGCCGTGCATCGTAGGCAACGCGTAAAGGCGCGCGGGCCCCGGCCGAAGCCGGGGCC
>NZ_JBSGXU010000155.1:0-19750 GCF_053610205.1 Streptomyces sp. NPDC054932
CCACCCGCGTCACCTCGTCGGCGAACGCGGAGAGCTGGTCGACCATCGTGTTGATGGTCTCCTTCAGCTCCAGGATCTCCCCGCGGGCATCCACCCGGATCTTCTGTGTCAGATCGCCCTGGGCCACCGCGGTGGTGACCTCCGCGATGGAGCGCACCTGGGCGGTCAGGTTGTCGGCCATGACGTTGACCGACTCCGTCAGGTCCTTCCAGGTACCGGAGACGCCCTTGACGTCCGCCTGGCCGCCCAGCCGGCCCTCGGTGCCGACCTCCCGGGCCACCCGCGTCACCTCCCCCGCGAACGCGGAGAGCTGGTCGACCATCGTGTTGATGGTCTCCTTCAGCTCCAGGATCTCCCCGCGCGCGGTCACGTTGATCTTCTGCGAGAGGTCGCCCTTGGCCACGGCGGTCGCGACCTGGGCGATGGACCGCACCTGGGCCGTGAGGTTTCCGGCCATGAAATTGACCGAATCCGTGAGGTCCAGCCAGGCGCCCCCGACTCCGGGTACGTCGGCCTGGCCGCCGAGGGTTCCCTCGGTGCCCACCTCGCGGGCCACCCTCGTCACCTCGGAGGTGAACAGCGAGAGCTGGTCGGCCATCCCGTTGAACACCGTGGCGATCTCGCCGAGCAGTCCGTCCGCCGTATCGGGCAGCCGGGTGCGGAAATCCCCGTCCCGTACGGCCGTCAGACCCGCCAGCAGCTGGCGCAGTTCCGATTCGCCGATCCTGTCCTCGCCGGGAAGCGCCGGTGACCTGTCCGGTGCCTCCGTACCCGTCCGCTCAGCCATCCGCCAACCTCACTCTAGACAACGACCGCGCCGGCGCACGGAACAGGACGTAGCACGGGAACGCACCGGACCCCCGGTCCGGCCGGGAGAGCCGCCTTCGCCACACAACCAGCCGATGAAGGCTATCGCCGACCGCAGTGGCCTCCGGCCGGTCCGGGCGATCTTCGTCCGCACAAGCCCCCGCGGCAAGGACGTCACGGATACCGGCGCGAGCAGCGGGCAGACGAACCGGTGACGAACGACACAACCTGACCAAATGGGGTGAGGGCAATGGCGGTCAAGGCCGTGGGCTGGGCACGCTCGTTTCCGGTTTCCAGGGGAGTTCGCGCTGCACGCCACTGGACCGCCGGACACCTGGCGTCGCTGCCCTGGGACAATTCGGCCGCGGACACGGCGGATTCGGTGCTCATCAGCGTCTCCGAACTCGTCACCAACGCCCACCTGCACGCGGCCGGCGCCGCCCATCTCGTGCTGACGTGGGACGGCAGTTGCCTCCACGTGAGCGTCGCCGACTCCGATCCACGGCTGCCCACCCCGCGGGAGGCCGATGCCGATCCCGGCACCACCTCCGGCCGGGGGCTGGGCATCGTCACCGCCCTGGCCGACTCCTGGGACATCCACGCGTGCCACGGCGGCAAGGCGATCACGGCGTGCTTCCGCCCGCCGGGCGCCCCCGACCCCCACACAGGTCCGCGGACCGGCCCGTGGACCGGCCCGGGAGGGGCCCGCCCGTCATGACCCGCCGACGGCATCCTCGACGCTCGGGTGCAGGGAGAGGACCGTGTCGGCGCCCGTCAGGGCGAACAGGCGGCGGAGCTGCTCGCCGGGGGCGGCGATGCGCAGCGTGGTGAGACGGTGCAGCCGCAGCAGCAGGTTCAGGAACGACGAGTCGCCGAAGGTGATGGAGCCGGCGTCCAGTACCACCAGCCGGTGCTGATCGGCGGCGGAGGTGAGCGCCGCCTCGAGAGGGGCCAGCGTGTCCTGGTCCAGCTCCCCGTGCGCCACCACCACCCACCCGGCCCCGGCGGGATAGCTCTTCCCGACGACGCCCTCGTGGTACGCGTCCCCTGCTCCGGTCATGTCCGCTCCCCGGATCGTCATCTGTACGGCCTCCGCAAGGGAGTATGCCTGTTCGTCGACGGGACGAGGGCGCCGCGGCCGCGGCTCGCGCATCCCGCCTCCGCTGCCGTCCGCCCCGGTGGCGGCCCCGGTGGCAGCCCGGTGGCGACCCGGTGGCGGCCCGTCAAGAAAGTTTCTGCCAGGGGCGAATAAGGCCGGGAAGTCGGGGCACAAGCGCCCGAGCAGCCGTCAGTCAATCGGGAGGGAACGGCCATCATGTCTCGCTCGGCCACCGCCGTAAGCCTCATTCGTGCAACAGACGCGCAGATCGAGCCCGCTGTGCCCGGCACCGTGGGAGCCCCACCGCAGGACGTGGCACTGCCCGAGGTGCACAACGCCCGGGAGATGGCGCCCGCCGACGCACGCGAGCTTTCGAGGCACTTCTTCGAGAGGCTCCGCGCCCTGGAAGAGGGCACGCGCGAGTACCAGTACGCCCGCAACACCCTGATCGAGATGAACCTCTCCCTGGTGCAGTTCGCCGCACGGCGCTTCCGCGCCCGTGTGCTGGGCGGGGGTCTGGACATGGACGACATCATCCAGGTGGGCACGATCGGCCTCATCAAGGCCATCGACCGCTACGAGCCCGAGCGGGGGGTCGAGTTCTCCACCCTGGCCCTCCCTTACATCGTCGGTGAGATCAAGCGCTACTTCCGCGACACCACCTGGGCGGTGCACGTCCCCCGCCGTCTGCAGGAGCTGCGCACGGAGCTCGCCAAGGCCCAGGAGGCCCTGACCGACGTCCTGGGCCGGGCCCCGACGGTCAAGGAGGTCGCCCAGCACCTCGATCTGACCGAGGAACAGGTCATCGACGGGCTGGTCGCCGCGAACGGCTACACGAGCGGCTCCCTGGACACCTCCGGCGCCGAAGGCGACGAGCAGTCCACGACGAGCCGGTCGGCGCGCCCCCTGGCGGAGCGGCTCGGTGATCTCGACCCCGCCATGGAACTCTTCGAGGAGTTCCACACCCTCGCGCCCCTGCTGGAGCAGCTGGACGAACGCGACCGGCTGATCCTGCGGTTGCGCTTCGGCGAGGACAAGACCCAGGCCGAGATCGGCGTGGAGCTGGGCATCTCGCAGATGCAGGTCTCGCGCCTGCTGTCGCGGACCCTGGCCGGGCTGCGCGCCGGAATGCTCTCGGTGTAGGCAGCGCGCATGCCATCACCCCACCGGCACGACGGTTCCGTCCCGCCCGTCGGCGTGCAGCACCCGCTCTACGACGACCGGGTGTGGGCGGACGCCGTCGCGCTGTGCACGGGCATCGGCACGGGTGCGGCGCCGACGCTGACCGCCCGTCCGCTGCGCGACCGCCCCGGCGCCCTCCTGAGCGGCGACTGCGACCTCGACACCCGGCCGATCCTGAACGCGGCCCTCGGAGTCGTCACCCGCATCCCCGGCCCGGTCGTCCATCTCGACCTCTCCTCCGTGGCCTTCCTCGACGCGGCGGCCGTCGCGGCACTGGTGCAGGCCAACGCCACGGTTGCCGGACAGGGACGTCGCCTGCTGCTCCACCACCCGCCATACTCGCTGCGCAAGGTAGTGGAGATGTTCCCGGAGGAATGTGCCGCGCTGGAGGTCGCAGCATGATCAGTCGTCCTGCGCCCCGCGCACCCGGGGCCTTCGTCCACCCTGCCCTCTTCTACCGGGGTCAGGAGGACTACCTGGCAGGCGTGGGAGGGTTCGTACGCGCCGCCCTCACCGCCGACGAGCCGGTGCTCGTGGCCGTGCCCGGCCCCCGGCTGGACGTCGTGCGCGAGAGCCTCGGCAGCGCCGCGGCCGGGGTCACCTGGACGGACATGACGCAGCTGGGCCGCAATCCGGGCCGCATCCTGGCGGCCCTGCAGGATTTCGCCGACCGGGATCCGGACCGGCCGGCCCGGATCGTCGGCGAGCCGATCTGGCCCGGGCGCTCGCAGGCCGAGGTGGTGGAGGCCACGCGTCACGAGGCCCTCATCAACACCGCCTTCGCGGGGCGGCAGGCCACGATCCTGTGCCCGTACGACGTCATCGGCCTGTCGGCCGAGGTGGTGTCCGACGCCCGGCGCACCCATCCCACGCTGATCGAGGGGGACGGGGTCCTGCTCAGCCCGGACCACACCGACGCCCCGTCGGTCTGCGCCGACTGCGACCGCCCCCTGCCCGAACCGGACGGCGCCGCGCCCTGGCTCGCGTACGGCCGCGGGGAGCTGGGCGAGGTGCGCGCGTACGCCGAGGCCTGGGCCCGCGGTACGGCCCTGAGCGCGGCCCGGCGCGGCGACTTCGTCCTCGCGGTCAGCGAGGCCGCCGCCAACTCCCTGGCCCACGGGGGCGGGAAGGGCTCGCTCCGGCTCTGGAACACGCCCGGCGAAGCCGGTGGTGGCGGTGGTGCCGGCTCCGGGATCGTGGCCGAGATCCGCGACGGCGGGCGGCTGGCCGACCCCCTGGCGGGGCGCCGCCGCCCCGCCCTGGCGTCGGCCGACGGCGGCCGCGGCCTGTGGATGATCCACCAGCTGTGCGACCTGGTCGAGATCCGCGCCGCGGACAGCGGCCTCACGCTGAGACTGCACATGGCCACCCCCTGAGGGACGGCGGTCCCCTAGACTGTCACGGGCACGTTCAGGTGCCCTCGGCCCCCATGGGGCCCCGTTCGTTCCCGCGAACGAAGAGCCAGTGTCAACGGTGGGGGTGAGAGACCACAGTGGAAACGATCGGGCCGGAAACCGGCGATCGTCGGCCTGCCGGGCCTTCCCTCGCGGGACAGCGCCGTCGGCTGGCCCTGTCGGGCGTGCGCGGCCACGTGGCCAAGGGCCGCGACTTCACGCGCCAGGCCCTGCTGGACTGGGGCTGGGACGGGAGCGAGACCTCCGAGGACGCCCTGCTCCTCGTGTCCGAGCTGCTGACCAACGCGGCACTGCACGCGGGCGGTTGCGTCGAACTCGCGCTCTCGGCCGGTGAGGTCCTGCGCATCGAGGTCTTCGACGGCACGACGACGCCGCCCCGCCGCCACCCCTCCCCGCAGCGCGGGCTCCCGGGTGGCCACGGCCTCTACATCGTGGAGCGTCTCTCCGACCGCTGGGGCACCCACACCCATGAGAACGGCAAGGCCGTCTGGGCGGAGATCGAGGCATCGCGGCTCACCTCGGGCAGGTCCACGGGCCGGTGACCCGGCCGGCCCGCCGCGTGCGCGGAGCCCCGTACGGCGGCTTCGTTCCGGGCGTCGGGGGCAGACGCGCGGTATGACATCCAATGCGCTCACTTCCCAGGCCCTGACCGCACCGCCCGGCCCCGCCTGGATCCACCTGATCGTCATCGTCTGCGCCCTCCTCTTCCTCGTCCGCACGCTGTCCCGGCACCGCTGAGGACCGTCCTGCGACGATGCCGAGACGATCTTCAACCGCCTCGTACAGCACGTCCGGACATGGAGGGTCGTGCCCTCTTGTGTTTTCTTCCCGTACCGCTGTTTGAGTCTTCGATGCGCGGCCATACGCGTGAGTGTCGGCGGGTCGCCGTTTCGAGCGGGGCGGCGAACCGCCGAGACCGGCGGCCGCATGCCGGTGTCCCGTCCCCCCGGGCGCCGCGTGCGGCCGCCGGCCCGTGTCCGGCGGGGAAGCGGCCGGTCAGGCGGGGTGTCCGGGGTCGATCCTCGCCACGTCCCGGTACCGCAGCAGAGTGACCTCGGTCGGGACCGGTGGGGAGACCTCGGCCGGCACCAGCAGGAAGCCCACGTGGTCTCCCCCGTCGATCCGTGTCTCGATCCGGCCGACGAACCACGCGGGGGCCGCGGTCAGCACGGGGCAGCCGCCGACGCCGGACCACCAGTCGACGTGTGCGAATTTGTCCACCTCGTCGCCCGTCTCACCGCCGAACAGCTCCGCCAGCGACCGCTGGCCGCGGTCCAGCACGTGCACCGCCAGGTACGAGGCGCCGCGCGCCACGCGGAGCGTGTGGTTGCGCACGGACAGCCACACCATGAAGCGCGGCGGCCGGATCGAGCACTGGGAGGCGAAGCCCACGAGACAGCCCGACCGTTCGCCCGCGGCCGCCACGGTGACCACGTACACGGGGCCGTTGAGGACCTCGGCGAAAGCATCGAGTTCGGTATCCGCCACGACCGCTCCCTCCGTCGTGCCCGTCCGCGCCCAGCGCGCCTGCCACGGCGGCTACCCGCGTCATCGCCGCCGAACCCCGACGCCGGCACGGCGCACGTCGGCGCACCTCGGCGCATGCGGCGCCCGGGGCCGGGTAGCCGGGCCTTGAAGGGTCCTCGCAGGATGCGGGGCCGCCGACGACCGGAAGGGGCACGCATGTCGCACGTCGAGGAGTACGTCGAGGTCAACGTCCCCGTGCGCACGGCCTACAACCAGTGGACGCAGTTCGAGGAGTTCCCCGCCTTCATGGAGGGGGTCGAACGCATCGACCAGCGCACGGACACGCTGACCCACTGGGTGACGAACGTGAACGGTGTGCAGCGAGAGTTCGACGCGCAGATCACCGAGCAGCTCCCGGACCGCCGCGTCGCGTGGATGACGGTGGACGGGGAGACGCGCCAGGCCGGGCTCGTGGTCTTCCAGCCGATCGACGCGACCACCACCAAGGTCGTTCTGCACATGAACTGGGTGCCCGAGGGGCTGGCCGAGAGCGCCGCCGACAAGCTCGGCTTCGTCAAGCGCCAGGTCGCCGGCGATCTGAAGCGGTTCAAGCTGTTCATCGAGTCCCGCGGAGTCGCGACGGGCGCCTGGCGGGGGGAGGTCTGACCGCTGTGGCGAGCACGCACGCGAGCAAGGGCGTCCGGGCCGCATCCCGCGGCGGCAGGGCGCGGGAGGTCACGGCACGCTGCGGGCTGCTGGCGCGCGGGGTGCTCTACGCACTGGTCGGGGTGCTGGCCCTGCGCGTGGCGTTCGGTGACTCCGGGGGCAAGGAGGCCGACCGGCAGGGCGCCCTCCAGGAGCTCGCGGGCAGGTCGTTCGGCGGCGTACTCGTGTGGGCCGTGGGCATCGGGATCGTCGGGATGATGCTGTGGCGTCTGTCGGAGGCGGTCTTCGGCGCGGCCGGACCGGACGGCGGCAAGCCGGTGAAGCGGCTGGCCTCGGCGGGCCGGACCGTCTTCTACGCCGCGGTCGCCTTCTCCGTCCTGTCGTTCGCGGCGGGCGGCGGCGGGCGCTCCGGGGACGAGCAGTCCCGCGACGCGACGGCCCGGGCGATGGAGCTGCCCGCCGGTCAGTGGCTGGTGGGTGCGGCCGGACTGGGGATCGCCGTCGCGGGCGCGGTCATCGCGGTGCAGGCGGCGCGGCGCAGCTTCCGCAAGCACCTGTCCATGGGCGGGGTCTCGGTGCACTGGCGCCGGGCCGTCGACTTCCTCGGGGTGAGCGGCGGTCTGGCCCGGGGCGCCCTGTTCACGGCGGTCGGCGGGTTCGTCGTGTACGCCGCGGTGCGCTACGACCCGGCGCAGGCGAAGGGCATGGACGACACCCTGAGGTCGTTCACCCTGACGCCGGCGGGGCCGTGGCTGCTGGTCGCGGTCGCCATCGGGCTGATGCTCTTCGGGGCGTTCTCCTGGGCCATGGCCCGGTGGCGCGAGGTCTGATCCCGGGCGGGCGGGCGACCGTGCCACCCGCCCCGGTTCACCGCTGCCACCAGTGCCTGCGGCGCGGGTGCACGGCCCGCCCCAGCCGCAGGCCGATCAGCAGGTACCCGATGAGCGCTCCGGCCGTGTTGAGGATGACGTCGTCGATGTCGAAGACGCGTCCCGTGATGAGGGCGCCCTGGGTGAGCTCCACCAGCGTCATCAGGGCGACGGTCACCGCGGCGACCCGCAACAGCCCGCGTGCCGGGGGCAGCAGGACGGGCAGGAGCACACCGAACGGCAGCCCCAGCAGCAGGTTCCCGCCCAGCTGGCGAACCGCCTCCACGGCCGAGGTCCCGTCGAGATAGGCACTGATCGAGTGACCGGGCCGGACATTGCTGTGCACGAGGGCCGCCGAGTCGGCGGACGGTTCCAGCGTCAGCCGCGCCAGGACCGCACTGAACAGGACGGTCCCGAGGAACGCGGTCACCATGGCCAGCGCCCGGACGGCCGGGTGCACCGGCCGCCGTTGCCGCGCGGTGGCCTCCGTGGCCCCCGTGGCCCCCTCCTCGGACTCCGCACCGCGCCACCGCGCATTCCTCCATGTCATGCGGGCGCGTCTACCCTCGGAACGGCGCCGTACGCGTGCACCGCTGACGGTCCGCCACGGCGGCCGGCCCGGCCGGCGGTCCGCCCGTGCGCCGGACTCCCGGACGCGAAGGGCGCATGTGCACGGGCCCTTTCGGGCACGCGCGCAGCGTGAGCGTCATCCCCCGCACCGCACCACACCGTGGCAGTCCGCCCGGCGCCGCCCGCACGGCGCGCGTCCGCGCCGCGCTGCGCCGTACGGCCGTCCACGTCTGGACCGAGAACCTCACCGACCATGCGGCCGCCCTCACCTACTACGCCGTTCTGACGCTCCTGCCCGCGCTCGTCGTCGCGGTCTCCCTCGTGGGGCTGCTGGGCCGAGGGACGCGGGACCGGCTGATCATCGAGGTCGCCTCGTACGCCCCACCGCGATCGGCCCACGTACTCGGCGACGCGCTCGGTGGCCTGTCTGCGGAGCGGTCGTCGATGTGGGCCCTGCTGATCAGCGGTGTGCTCAGTGCCCTGTGGTCGGCGTGCAGCTATCTGGCCGTGTTCCGGCGGACGCTGCACACGATGCACCGGGTGCCCGATACGCGGCCTCCGCTGCGTGCGGCCCACACGCTGGTCATCAACGCCCTGCTGCTGATCCTGCTCTTCGTCGGCGCCGTGGGGCTGATCGTGTCCGGGCCGCCGGCCCGATGGTTCGTGCAGGCCGTGGGCGGGGGCGGTCCGGGCGGCGTCGCGCTCCTGCGCTGGTCCGTCCAGTTGCTGGTCGTCACCCTCCTGGTCCTGATCGTCTTCCGTACCGGTCCGGCCCAGGGCCGGGGCACCCGCCGGGGGCTGCCCGGCGGCGTACTGGCGGCCCTGCTCTGGCTGGCCGCTTCGGGTCTCTTCACCCTGTACACGGAGCTGGACACGTACGGCCGGCTCTACGGCTCGCTGGCGAGCATCGTGGTCTTCCTCGTCTGGCTCTGGTTCGCCAACCTGGCCCTGCTCACCGGGGCCCAGTTCAACGCCGAACGGACACGGGAGCCGACCGTGCGGCGGGCGACCCGGTGATGACGGCGGGCGGGAGTTTCGCGGACGACCCCGACCGGGTACCCCTGGCGGGTGACCTCCAGGTCACCGGCCCGCGCGTATGCGATCGCCGCAGAAGACAGAGGAGACGTCATGGCGCAGGATGCCCGGGGCGGCCGGAGCGAGAGCGTGGAGGAGCGCGCGGACCGCCAGTGGCAGGAGCTCATCCAGGAGATCCGCGTCGCGCAGACGGGCGTGCAGATCCTCTTCGGTTTCCTGCTGACCGTCGCCTTCACCCCGCACTTCCAGGGCCTGCCCCAGATCGACAAGACGATCTACATCATCACCGTCGTACTGGGCGCGCTGGCGACGGGCGCACTGATCGGGCCCGTCTCCTTCCACCGCATCGTCTCGGGCCGCCAGATCAAGCCCGAGGCGGTCGCGTGGGCCTCGCGCCTGACGTTCGCCGGCCTGATCCTGCTCCTGGCCACCTGCACGTCCGCCCTCCTCCTGGTGCTGCGGGTGGCCACGCACAACGCCCTCGTGCCGTGGCTGGTCGCGGGAGTCCTGGCCTGGTACCTCCTGTGCTGGTTCGTCCTCCCCCTCTGGGCGCGGGTCCGCTACACCGCGGCGGACTGACGCACGCCCCGTTCCGGTACCGAGGCCGAGCCTGAGCCCGGTCGCGGTCGCCTCAGGAGGCGGGCGGGGCCGCCGTGATCCGCGCGCAGTCCAGGACGACGGCGGCGAGATCGCCCCGCTTCCTCAGCAGCGCGCGCTGGACGCGCGCCCCGTTGCCCCGCTCCAGCAGTGCGGCGAGGGCGGCGCTCACCCGCTCCTGGTCACCGTGATCGACGAGCGCCTCGCGGACGTGCCCGTAGAGGGCCCGTACCGCGTCCGGGGGTGAGATCTCCCGCATCGTGCGGGGATGCAGCAGCGGTCCGTCCAGCCCCGACCGGCCGGCCCGCCAGGCCGCCAGCCGCAGCAGGCCCGTATCGACCCCGTCCGGCGGTTCCCCGGCCCGCCAGGCCCGGGCGGCCGTTTCGACCAGCCCGCGGATGAGGGCGGCCAGGAGGACCGGGGTCGCCGCGTCCAGGCACACGTCCGCGACCCGGACCTCCACCGTGGGGTAGGTGGCCGACAGCCGGGCGTCGAAGTAGATCATCCCCTTGTCGCGCAGCACCCCGGTGTCCACCATCGCCCGGACCTGCTCGTGGTAGCGGTCGGCGGACCCGAAGACGTCCACCGGCCCGGCCGAGGGCAGCCGGTTCCACACGCGGCTCCGATAGCTCGCGTACCCGCTGTCCGCACCCTGCCAGAAGGGGGAGTTCGCACTCATCGCGGCGAGCACCGGGAGCCAGTGGCGGATCCTGTCCAGGACGGCCACCCCCTCCTCGTCCGATTCGACCGAGACATGGACGTGGCACCCGCAGGTCAGCTGCTCCTGCGCGGTCAGGCCGAACTGGTCGGCGATCCACTTGTACCGCTTCCCGGCGCTCAGCGAGGGCCGCACGGGGAGGGGTGAGGTGCCGAGGGCCGCGACGAGGGCGCCGGCGGGCTCGGCGTGCCGGGACGCCTCCGCACGCCACCGAAGGATCTCCTCCTGGAGCTCGCCCATCTCCGTCACCGGCTTGGTGGCGAACTCCAGCTGCTCCCTCTGGAGCTCCCGCTCGAAGGCGTGCTCCTCCGCTCCCCCGCCCTTGGAGCATCGCCCGGCACAACGGTTCGCCGCCGCCATGACCGCACCCGACACGGCCAGCGGCTCACCGGTGGAAGCGTCCACCAGCAACAGCTCTTCCTCCACGCCCACACTTCGCATTCCGCCGCCGCCCATCGCTCCCGGGTTCAGATCGATACAGGTGGCCGCCTTCGAGGTGAGCGCCCCGATGCCTCACGCACCCGCGGAATCCTTGCTGTCTCACGTTCACACGTATCGCAGTCCCGTGCATCCGTCGTCGCGGAGCGGACGGCCGCACCTGTGCCGAGGTCCCGCACCCGTCACGGGCGCGGGACCTCGGCCGAAAACACAGGTGCGCGTCAGCGCTTGAAGACATCCTTGACCTTTTCCTTGGCCTGGCGGGCATCACCCTTGGCCTTTTCGGAGCGACCCTCCGCGGTCATGCTTTCATTCCCCACCGCGCGGCCGGCAGTCTCCTTGATCTTTCCCTTGGCCTGCTCGGCCTTGGCTCGGCTCTTTTCCTTACCGGACACAGCTGATCACTCCCTGGGAAATGGAAACTGAAATGGGAACGGCGTACGCCTCGTGTCGAGTGCGCGGGCCTACCAGTAGTGGGCTCGACCGCCGACTGCGTGCCCGACCGAGCCCAGGATCCACAGCACCGCACCCACCACGAGGAGGATGATCCCGAGGGTCCACAGGATGGATATCCCGGTCAGGAATCCGACGAGTAGAAGAATGAGCCCGATAACAATCATGGTGCCCTCGTTCCCACTTCGGAATTTCGGCGGAGCGGTTGGATCCGCCGTGGTGTCTCGGATGGCGTCTACCCTCGAAAGCCTTCTTTATCGGTGCCGCGTCCCCTGATTTTCCATTACGGGAAACGCCTCACGCCCGATGGCTGCCGACCGGGCCTTCGCCGGGCAGTCCTCCGGTGCCGTAGTAGGTACCGAGCTCCTGCCGGTAGCCGGGATCCGCCAAGTGCTTGTCCCGGTGGAAGTCAGGAGCGTTCTTGATCTGCTCCTTGGTGCAGTTGACGTGAACCTTCTCCTCCTCCAGGTCTATCCGGGCCACGGTGCCCGCCGGGAGGAGGACCTCCCTGCCGAAGATCCACACACCGATGTCGACGACCAGGTAGGCATCACCGACGTCGTACGAGTGCTTGTCGACCCTGCCGATGTGGCCGTCGCTCGCCTCGACCTTGTAACCGGTGAGGTCGGCCCAGGTCAGGGGGCCCGATGTCGGCCGGTAGCTCCACACGTGATCGGCGTGCTCAGTGTGATCGGCGTGTTCAGTCACGCGAAACCATCTCCTCCGGTAGGGGCGGTCCCGTCTCCTTCCCGACTGTTGACGCGGCTGCCCGCCCTGACGCCGCCCAAACACCGCGCCCCTCCGTCCGAATCCAGCCACTCGTCTGGCACCGCCTCGCGGCCCGGCGCTGTGGTCCGGTCTACGGTGGAGGGGTCCCGTCACCCGTGAACGGCAGATGAGGCTGACAGCTGTGTCGACTTCGAGCCACGAGATCTTCGGTGCCCCGTGCTGGGTCAGCCTGCTGGCCCGGGATCTCGAATCCACACAGCGGTTCTACGCCGGCGTACTCGGCTGGGACTTCCGCCCCACCCACCTCGGGGGCGGCATCATGGTCGCCTTCCGTGACGGAGCGCCCGTCGCAGGCGTCGGCACGCTCGCCGGGAGTCCCGGAGCGCCGGTGGTATGGACGCCGTACTTCGCCGTCGAGGACGCCGACGTGACCGCCGCACGGATCACCGAACGGGGCGCGACCATGGCGGTCGGCCCCCTGGCCTTCGGTACCGGCCGCATCGCCCTGGCGGCGGACCCCGCCGGGGCCGTCTTCGGCTTCTGGCAGGGCGAGGTCGTCCCCGACTGGTCGGTCGGCCGTGGCAGCGCACCGGCCTGGCTGGAGCTGCGGACCCGGGACGCGTTCGCGGCCGCCATCTTCTACGGGGAGGTCCTCGACTGGGCCGGCCGGCGCCCCGGCTGCTGTTCGGTCTCGTACGAGCACGCCCACGTCGTACTGCGTCACGGGCGCGACACCGTCGCCCGGATCAGCGGCGGCGCGCTCGAAGCGGCGCCGGATCCGGAAGTGCGTCCCCGATGGCACGTCCACTTCCGCGTCAGCGACCTGGAGGCGGCCGTCGAGGCGGCGACCCGGCTGGGCGGCAGGGCCGCGTCCCCCGTCAAGACGTCCACCATGAGCCGGTGGATCGTGCTCGCCGATCCCGAGGGGGCGCTCTTCACCTTGGTGGCACCCCAGGACGCCGCAGCGGGGCCGCGCTGATCGCCTCCGCGCTGATGGATTCCCCGACACGGGAGTCCTATCGTGGGAGCGAGATCTGGAGAGGCCATGCTCGTCACCTCGTCCCCGGCCCACCGCTCGCGGTCACGCGACAGCGGCCGTGACGGCTCGCCCGGGCACGCCCCGGGGAGATGACCGGGTCGGGCGGACCCGGCCGGCTGTCGCCCGTCGAGCGGATAGGCAGCGCGATACGCCGTGCGCGGGCCGGACGCCGCTGGGGGCGCATCCGGGACGTGGACCTGTGGCAGCGTTCCCTCGGATTCGCGGCGCTCGGCTTCCTCACGCTGGTGCCGCTGCTGATCGTCGTGTCCGCGGCGAACACCGCCACCGGGCAGGGCTTCGCGCAATGGCTGGGAGACGGGCTCGGTGTGTCACCGGCCGCCCGGGAGGAGATCGACCGGCTCTTCGCCCTGCCCGGCCAGGCGTGGCGGACCACGACGGCATTCGGCCTGGCGGTGCTCACCGTGTTCGGCCTGTCCTTCGGCACGATGCTGCAGAACGGCTACGAGAAGGTCTGGGACCTGCCCCCGGCCCGCTGGTGGGCCGGATGGCGGCACGTGCTCTGGCTCGGCGTACTGGTCGGCGTCCTGTACCTGTCGGCCATCACACCGCCCTGGCGTGAGTCCCCGGCCCGCGGCTTCGTCACGGTGGCGATCGGCACCGTGTTCTTCTGGTGGTCCCAGCGGCTCCTGCTCGGTGGCCGGGTCGCCTGGACCGCGCTGCTTCCCGGGGCTGTCGCCACCATGCTCGGACTGTTCGGACTGCGGGTCTTCTCCCGTCTCGTCTTCTCACCGCTGATCGCGTCCAGCGCCGTCACGTACGGGCCCTTCGGCACCGTCCTCGTCATCCAGACCTGGCTCGTCGGCGTGGGAGTCGTCATCTTCGGCGGCGCACTCGTGGGCCGGCTGCTCCACGACGAGCTCCCGCACGGCGCACCCCCGGCCCGGTCGTAGCGACCCGTCCGCGGACCGGCCGGCCCCGTACGTGCCGGCATCCGCCGCCGACCTGCGGCGGCCGAAGGGCTGCGCCAACTCGCCGCCGGCGTCGGGCCGGGGCGGGGCCGTCCCCGCAGGGCAGGGTGAGCGGACTCGGCGCCAAGCGCCTTGCCATGAAGGGCGGAAAGGTGACCAACGGTAACAAGATCGACCTGTACGATTGCAACGACTCTGCGGCGCAGTGCCGGCCCGTCAGCACCAAGAGGCGGGCCGGGCACGTGACTTCGGGCAAGGTCCTCGAAGTCACCGGTGGCGCGACGGCCAACGGCACGGCCGTACAGCCCTGCACGGCGAACACGAACAAGCGTCAGATCCGGGTCACGCCCAAGTAGCCGCAGCCCGCCCGGGCACATCGGACCGCAGCGGCGCAGATGGGCAGGAGCCCGCCCAACCACTGTTAGGGTGTCATGCGCCCATCAAGTTGGGCTTCTCACATACTGACATTTCAACGGGGTTGACGTGAAGCTTCGCCATGTCCGCGCGGTCGCCGTCTTCGGTATCGCAATCTTCGCACTCACCGGAGCCCGTGGCTCCCACGGCGGCAGCTGCGGTGGCAGCAGCCACAGTTCCGGCTCGGGTTCCAGCGGCTCCAGCAGCTCCAGCGGGAGCACCACCGGCGGCAGCCACGACAGCGACAGCACGAGCGGCAGCACCAGCAGCTCGGGCGGAACGTCCGTCACCGGCGGCTCCAACAACAACAAGGCAGAGCGCGACATCAAGATCGACGCCTGCAAGCTGGACGCCACGGGCAAGAACCTCGTCGCCAAGATCACCGTCACCAACACCGGCTCGCTGGACTACACCTACAACATCTCCATGAAGTTCCGCGGGAACGCCACCTCGGCCGCGAGCTCCGCCGAGGCCAAGGTCAGCTCGCTCACGGTCAAGGCGGGCGCGTCGAAGCAGGCCGAGGCCACCACGCCGTACACCGGCAAGGGCGACGGCAGCGAGTACAAGGAGTGCGTCGTCACCAGCGCGACGAAGAGCGCCCTCTGAGCCGTACCCGATCCCCCGGCGCCCCCTCTCCAGTCCGGCTGGAGAAGGGGCGCCTTCGTTTCGGCGGGGACCGGGTCGGGCGCACCCCGCGCACCGCCGCTTGCGACGGGGACGCGAGCGGCCCGATCCTGGTGACATCCCCCGACCGGAGGCGGTCCGTCATGGAAGAGCAGTTCACGGCGACCCTGCAGAAGAGTCCGAGCAAGGGCGGCTGGACCTATCTGATCTGGCCCGGATCGGCCGAGTTCTTCGGTACCAGAGGCCTGGTGAAGGTCCGCGGAACCATCGACGGCCACCCGTTCCGGAGCTCCTTCATGGCTCTGGGCGACGGACGCCACAAGCTCCCCGTGGCAGCGGAGATCCGCAAGGCCATCGGCAAGGAGGAGGGCGACGTCGTCACGGTCCGCCTGCTGGAGCGGATCACGGACTGACCCGGGCCCGAGCCCGGGCCCGGGTCCTGTTCCCGGGCCGACGCGCGCCGCCAACGGGGCCGATGGGTGTCGGGCCCGGGCAGGGGTCGGTGCTCACCTGTTCGGTGGCGCCGCGCCGCCGGTGGAGCAGCGCGTCGAGGGACAGGGCCGGGGCGCCGGCGAGGATCAGCGGGGTCCAGGCCAGCAGGTAGATCAGGTCCGCGCCGAAGTAGTACGGAGTGGTCGACCAGCTCATGGTCAACCACAGACTGAGCGAGATCAGCGCGCCGCCGAGGGCCGCGGTCCGGGTCAGCAGGCCGGCCAGGGCGCCCAGTCCGACGGCCAGTTCCCCGGCGGCGATCGCCATGCCGAAGCCGACCGGGTTGGTCAGGGCGAGGTCGACCAGCCCGGGAACGCCCGCGGCGTCGCGCACCGCTTCCATCTGCTGCCCGATCGAGCCGTCGCCGGTGGCGGACAGGAAGGCCGGATCGGTCAGCTTGTCCAGACCGGCGTAGACGAAGGTGACGCCGAGGAAGAGGCGCAGCGGCAGGAGTGCGTGCTCGGAGGCTCTCGCGCGGAGGCCGGCGGAAGGCGTGTTCATGCTCACCACACGAGGGAGTCCGCGATCCGGTTCGACCGTCGGAGGCGGCTCTTCGTCTCCACGGGTGCCACCGGGTACGGCCGGTTCACGACGGGCGGGGATGAAGTGGATGGTGCTAACTTCATTGGCATCATGTTGCTTACGCTGAACATCGCGGACAACCGTCCCCTGCACGAGCAGGTGGCCGGGACCATTCGGCGTGCCATCGCCGAAGGGGAATGCGGACCGGGTGACCGGCTGCCGCCGGCGCGGGAGTTGTCGCAGGCGCTGGGCGTCAACGCCAACACCGTCCTACGGGGGCTGCGCGCGCTGCGCGACGAAGGGCTGCTGGAGTTCCGGCGCGGCCGCGGTGTCACCGTGGCCGGTGGGGCGGACGGCCGGTCGGCGCTGCTGGAGCGGGTGCGGGAGCTGGTGGCCGACGGGGCGCGCCTGGGGTACGGCAAGGCCGATCTCATAGAGATGATCAAGGAGGCGCAGTGAGGGAGCGCAGGGAACTCGGAGGCTTAACGGGGTCGCAGAGCGGCCCCGCATGGTGGATGGCCGCCTGGGCGGCCGGGGTTCTGGCACTGCTGGTGGCGCTGCCTCTGGCGGCGCGCGGCGGACTGGGGGACCCGCTCGCGACGCACTGGAACGCCCTGGGAGAGCCCGACGGGGCGCTTCCGCTCCGGGCGGTCGTGCTGGTGCCGACCACGATCTGGCTGGTGCTGGTCGGCGGCGCCGCGTGCCTGCGGGCGGCCCGCCGGTGGCGCGGGGCGGTGCTGGTGTCGTGCGGGGTGCTGCTGGCCGGGGAGCAGGCGGCGATCGTGCGGGCGAACCTCCACCACGGGGACTGGCGCGACGCGGACTCCGTCACCGTCGGCGCCGTGGTCACCGTCGTGGTGGCGTCCGCGGCCGCTCTGGTGGGGATGCTGGCGAGCCGTCGGCCCGCCTCCCCCGCCGCCGGCACCGGGCGGGGCCCGCGGATGGAGATTCCGCCGGGTGAGCGCCGTGTGTGGCTCTCCCGCACGGTGAACCCGTGGCTGCACCTCCTCTCGGCCGTCGCGGGAGTGGTCGCGCTGGCCGCCCTGGCCGTCGGGGTCGGCGATCCGGCCAAGCCGATGTGGCTGCTGATCCTTCCGTTCGCGTTCGTGTCGATGACCGTGCTCGCCTGCTCCTCGGTACGGGTACGCATCGCCGAGCGCGGTATGGACGTGGCGTTCGGGCCCCTCGGGTGGCCGGTACGGCGCTGGGACGCGGCGGACATCGAGTGGGCCCGGGCCGAGAACCGCACACCGGCGCAGGTCGGCGGCTGGGGCTACCGACTGAGCGGCCTGGGCACGACGGTGATGCTGCGGAGCGGTGAATGCCTGGTGGTCCGGGCCAGGGGCAGGGACTTCGCGGTCAGCGTGGACGACGCCGAGCGGGCCGCGGCCCTGCTGAACTCCGTGGCGGGGGCGCGCACCGAGCGACCCTGAGGGCAGCGGCTCGGCTCCACATCCGCCGGCTCCCCGCGCAGGTCCGGTAGCGGCGCCCAAGCCGATCCGGGCCGCTGCGGACCGGGCCGGGCAAGGCCGACCCGGTCCGGAGCAGGGCGGCCCGGGGCGGGCCTCCGGTTCAGTGGAAGAGCATGGACGCGCCCCCGGCCGGGGTGCTGACCGAGCCCGGACACAGGAAGCTGCCCGAGGTCTTGGTGGCGGTGAAGGCCCGGTTGACGTACTTCCGGCTCGCCGCGTCGCGGTCCCAGGTGATGCCCGTCGCCTTGTAGCGGCAGGAGATGAAGCTCTGCTTGCCGGTGATGTCGATCAGATCGGTCCGCGCCGTGCCTGCGGTGTCGTCGAAGGTGAAGGCGGGGTTGTTGTTGAGGGTGGCGGCGATGCCGCCCCCGCAGGCCAGATTGCCGCCCGGCGCGTTGATCGTGGCGCGGTCGACCGTGAGGGCGTTCGGGGGAACGGCGCTGGTGCTCGCGTTGGTCCAGCTGCAGCTGTTGCCGGCGACCACGATCACACCGTCGACCTTCTGGTCGGCGGCAAGGGCACCGGCTCCGTGCGCGAGAGCCGTACCGGTTCCGGCGAAGGCCGCCGTGACGACCAGCGTCGCGATCCCGGCGAGACGTGCGATGCGGGTGGGGCGGGTGCGGGGCGTGTTGTGCTCCATGATTCGCTCCTCCATGCCACGTACTGGTGGGGGTTGGCGAGGCGCTGGGCCTCACAGAGTGTGCGGAGTGCGTGCCGGGAGAGTCCCACAGCCGTCCCGAACTGTCAGGAGGCTGTCAGGGCCATGCCAAGAAATGGCTGGAAATGCAGGCCCCTGGACCTGTGCCGCCGCCCGGGGCGTAGCCTCGGCACATGCTCCGTGACCGTTTCGCATGCCGCTGCGTCCTCTGCCACGACTACGGCGACCGGGACGGGGCGGACCGGGTGGAGGAGACCGTCATCGGCAACGTGCGCCGGCACGGCTGGCACGTGGCGATGGTCGCCGAGGACGAGATCGGGCCCGGATTCGCCTACACGATCGGTCTCGCGCACACGCACGGCGCCGCTGAACTGTGCACCTTCAACCGTGACATTCACGAGATGCACCGCATGCTCAACGCGCTCGGCGACCGGACCGCCGCCGGCACGACACTCGAGGACGGCCAGGAGCTCACCGGCGTGCTGCAGGACCGGTCGGTGGGGCTCAGGAGCGTGGACCTGCGCTGGTACCGGACCTTCTTCGGCCGGGCCATCGGCTTCTACCGCCGGCCGCCGGTCCCGTTCCTGCAGGTCGCCTGGCCCGATGCGTCCGAGCGCTTCCACTGGGACGAACAGGCCGGCGAGGACCACCGGCAGTCACAGCCTCAGCTGTGGCTGCCGCCGGCCGAGCACCCGGCTGGGGTCTGGACCCCTGAACTCTGACGCCGCGGGGGGGGGCGGCCGCCCGCGGCGCCGGCCGTGCCGCTCAGGGAGCGGGGCGCTCGATCAGGGGGCCCGGGCCTCCGGTGGCAGGGCGCGGCCTCGGGTGAACGCGGCCGTGAAGGCGGCGTCGCCCAGTGCCGCGCGGAGGCGGGCGGTCGCCCGGTCCACGTCGTGCCGTTCCGCCGGAGGCAGCGGGGCGCCGAGGAACTCCCGCAGCGCGGCGGCCGTACCGAGGAGCGCCGCCGTCTCCTCGGCGCGGTCCCCGGCCACGGATCCGGCGCCGGCCAGCCCCTCGAAGGCCAGGGCGAGGGCCCGCGGGTCACCCGAGCGGCGGGCCGCCGCGAGGCCGTCGCGGTGCAGGGACTCCGCGAGCGGGCCGTCCCCGCGCGATTCGGCCACGTACCCCAGCTGCGCCAGGATCAGCGCGACCGCGATGTCCACGCCGAGCCTGCGGTTCCAGTCGAGCCACGGCCGCAGCCGGGCCTCGGCGGCGTCCAGGTCGCCGTCCCGGCGGGCTCCGAGTGCCGGGCCGATCTCGGCGAACTGCTGGGCCGGCCGGTGCGATTGCTCTTCGGCCAGCCGCCGGGCCTGCTCGTGGAGGTCCGCGGCGAGTGCGGTGTCCCCGACCAGCAGGGCGATCCGGCCCTGCTGTGAGAGCCGGAAGGAGACCTGCGTCCAGAGCTCCAGCTCCCGCGCGCTCCGTACGCCGTCCTCGTGCAGCCGGGCGGCAGATGCTGGTCCGTCTGGACGCGGCCCGATGAACACCGCCGCCCCGGGCGGGCGCGGGTCCGCCCGGCGGCGGGCGGGCCTGCGCCCCCTTCTCCAGCTCGGGG
>NZ_JBSGXU010000156.1:0-19678 GCF_053610205.1 Streptomyces sp. NPDC054932
ACCCTCGCGGCACCCGCGGGGGTTCTGCGGTCTACCCGGGGGGTAGGGGGGGGGGGGGGGGCGGGGAGGGGGAGCCACCGCGACCGCCGTACACGTATGTGCGGGGGGCTGCGGCATAGGCTGGGGGTGTGTTCTCCTCCCACGGGCCGAGCGTCCGCGAACTGGCAGTGCAGGGCCTCTCCTCGGTCGAGCGGGGCTACGACCTCCTCGCGCCCAAGTTCGACCACACCCCCTTCCGCACCCCGGACCGGATGCTCGACGCGGTCGAGGAGACCCTCGCCCAGTACGAGGGCACCTTCGGCGCCGGGCTGGACGTGTGCTGCGGCACGGGCGCCGGGATCGGCATGCTGAGCCGGCTGTGCCGCGACCGGATCACCGGGGTGGACCTCAGCGCGGGCATGCTCGCGCAGGCCGAGCGCCGGTACGGCGCGGACGACGACCGCGTGGACTTCGTACGGGCCGACGCGCGGGCCCTGCCGCCCGCCCTCGCGGACACCTACGACCTGGCGGTCAGCTTCGGCGCCTTCGGCCACTTCCTCCCCTCGGAGCGGCCCGCTCTCTTCTCCGGGATCCACGCGGCGCTGCGCGAGGGCGGCGTCTTCGCCTTCCCGATCGGAGCCCCTCTGCCGCTCGGCTCCCGGGTGTGGTGGGCGACGGCGGGCTTCGACGCGGCGATGCGGGTGCGCAACGCGCTCTGGCGGCCCCCGTTCGTCATGTACTACCGCACCTTCCCCCTGGGCCCGGTCCGCGAGGACCTCCGGGCGGCCGGCTTCACGGTGGAAACGGTCCCCCTGGAGCACTTCGGCCACCGCCCGGACGGCACCCCCCACTGGCGCCTGCTCCTGGCCCGCCGCCGGTAGCGTGCCCGCGCCGCCGTTTCCGGGTACGCGAGGGCGCCGCCGAGCAGGCTGAACCAGCGCACCCCCTGGAGGACACCATGGCCGCCGAGCTCCCCGAATGGATGCTCCCGCCCCGCCCGAGCGGCTGGGAGGCGGACGACCTCGACCACCTGCCCCAGGCTCCCCGGCACACCGAGCTCATCGAGGGAGTGCTGGTCTTCAGGGTCTCCCCGCAGCGGTCCTGGCACGCCCGGCTCGTGGAGAACCTGACCTTCACCCTGCGCCAGGCGGCACCTGACGACATCGAGGTCTCCCGGGAGATGACCATCCGGCTCGACCGGAAGAGCCGCCCGGAACCGGACATCCTGGCTGCGGCCGTCCCCTACGACCCGGACCGTACCCGCTACCTCCCCGACGAGGTGGTTCTGGTGATCGAGGTGGTGTCCGAGGAGTCGGCGGACCGGGATCGCTCCATCAAGCCCTTCAAGTACGCCCAGGCGGGAATCCCCCACTTCTGGCGTGTCGAGGACGAGACGAGCGGGCCCACCGTCCACGTCTACGAGCTGGACACCGTCACCCGGTCCTACGTCGCGACCGGGATCCACCGGGAGCGGCTCAAGGTGGCGGTTCCGTTCGCCGCGACCATCGACCTGGGCTCGCTCGTTCCCTGATCCGGCTCAGCGGGTACGGAGGGCGCGTTTGAGGATCTTGCCGCTGGCGTTGCGCGGGAGTTCGGTGACGAACTCCACCGTGCGCGGGACCTTGTAGTTGGCCATCTCGCGGCGGGACCAGGCGATCAGGTCGTCCGCGGTGAGGGTGGAGCCGGGGCGGCGCACGGCGTAGGCCTTGCCGACCTCGCCCAGGCGCGGGTCCGGGATGCCGATCACCGCGACGTCGGCGATGTCCGGGTGGAGGCCGAGGAGTTGCTCGATCTCGGCGGGGTAGGCGTTGAAGCCGCCGACGATGAACATGTCCTTGATCCGGTCGGTGATGCGCAGGTTCCCCTCCTCGTCCATGAATCCCACGTCTCCGGTGTGCAGCCAGCCCTCCGCCGTGATCGCCCGGGCGGTCTCCTCGGGGTCCTCGAAGTAGCCCTGCATGACGTGGTGGCCGCGGACCACGATCTCGCCCGCCTGCCCGGCCGGCAGCGGCCGGCCGTCCGCGTCCCGGATCTCCACCTCCGTGTCCGGGATCGCCCGGCCCGAGGTGGCGGAGACGGTCTGCGCGGGGTCGCCCCGGCGGCACATGGTGACGATGCCGCTGGCCTCGGAGAGCCCGTACGCCGTGAGGACGACTCCGATGTGCAGTTCGCGGCGCAGCCGCTCGACGAGCCGGAGCGGGACGACGGCCGCGCCGGTGACGACCAGGCGCAGGGCGGAGAGGTCGTGGTGGCCGCGCTGGGGGTGGTCCAGGATCGACTGGTGGAGGGTGGGCGGCCCGGGGAGTACGGAGATCCGCTCGGCGGCGACGTTCGCGAGGACGGTGTCCACGTTGAAGACGGGCTGGGGGACCATCGTGGCCCCACGCATCAGGCAGGCGATGATCCCGGCCTTGTAGCCGAAGGTGTGGAAGAAGGGGTTCACGATCAGGTAGCGGTCGCCCTCGCGCAGTCCGGCGAGCTCGCTCCACACGTCGTAGCAGCGCAGGGACTGGGCGTGGGTGATGACGGCGCCCTTGGGACTGCCGGTGGTGCCGGAGGTGAAGATGATGTCGGAGGGGGACTCAGGGTGGATGGCATCGGCGCGCTCGCGCACCGCCGCGGCCGGTACGCCGTCCCCGCCCGCGAGGAAGTCCTTCCAGGTGCGGAAGGAGTCGGGGGCGTCGTCGGCGAGGACGACGACCTGTTCCAGGTGCGGGAGGCCGGGCAGCGGGCCGGTCCCGGAGACCTCGGCGGCGGCGCGGCGCAGGGAGGCGACGTAGGAGGTGCCGAGGAAGGTGCCGGTGACGAAGAGCAATCGGGCCCGGCTGCGCCCGAGGACGTACGCGGCCTCCGCGCCCTTGAAGCGGGTGTTGAGGGGGACGAGCACCGCGCCCGCCGAGACGGCGCCGAGGGCGGAGACGATCCACTCCAGGGTGTTGGGCGCCCAGACGGCGACCCGGTCGCCGGGCTCGGTCCCGGCGGCGATGCAGGCCGCGGCGGCGCGCTCGACGCGTTCGCCCAGCTGCGCGTAGCTGATCCGGGCGCGCCCGTCGACGACGGCCTCGCGGTCGGCGTACCGTGCCGCTGCCGCCCGGACCAGCCCGGCGATGCTGCCCCAGCGCAGGTCCGCGCGTACGTCCTCGTGCCGGTCCTCGCGCCCGTAGTCGCCCATGCGTGCCACCTTCCCGCAGACCCAGTAGCTGACTATCCGTCAGATTAGCTGTAGCCTTCGCGGCTGTCAGTACTGGCGCACCCCGGAGGTGGCGATGGCGGCAACGCTCAAGGACGCGACGGCGATAGTCGGCATCGGCCAGACCGCCTTTGCCAGACATCTGCCGCAGTCCGAGAAGGAATTGGCCTGCCGGGCCATCCTGGCGGCCCTCGCCGACGCCGGCATCGAGCCGTCCGAGGTCGACGCCTTCGCCTCCTACACCATGGAGGAGACCGACGAGGTCGAGGTCGCCAAGGCCATCGGCGCCGGCGACGTCACCTTCTTCTCCAAGATCGGCTACGGCGGCGGCGGTTCCTGCGCCACCGTCGGCCACCTCGCCTCCGCCGTCGCCACCGGCCAGGCCACCGTCGGCATCGCCTGGCGCTCCCGCAAACGCGGCTCGGGCCCCCGCCCCTGGAAGAACACCGCCGTCCAGCTGCCCACCCCCGGCCAGTGGACCCGCCCCTTCGGCCTGCTGCGCCCCGCCGACGAGATCGGCATGCTGGCCCGCCGCTACATGCACGAGTACGGCGCCACCCGCGACCACCTCTTCAACGTCGCCATGGCCTGCCGCAACCGGGCCAACGCCAACCCGGCCGCGATGATGTACGAGCGCCCCCTGACCCGCGAGATGTACATGACCTCGCGCATGATCAGTGACCCGCTCTGCCTCTTCGACAACTGCCTGGAGACCGACGGCGCGCTGGCCTGCGTGATCGTCTCCGCCGAACGGGCCCGGGACTGCCGCCAGAAGCCCGTCTACGTGCACTCCGTCGCCCAGGGCCTGCCCGCCCAGCACCACGGCATGGTCAACTACTGGAACGACGACCCGCTGTCCGGCCCCGCCTGGACCGCCGCCCGCCACCTGTGGAAGCAGGCCGACTTCGGGCCGCAGGACGTGGACGTCGCCCAGATCTACGACGCCTTCACCCCGCTGATCCCGCTGTCGCTGGAGGGCTACGGCTTCTGCGGACGCGGCGAGGGAGCCGCCTTCACCGAGGGCGGCTCCCTGGAAATGGGCGGCCGGCTCCCCATCAACACCGGCGGCGGCGGTCTGTCCGAGGCGTACGTGCACGGCTTCAACCTGATCAACGAGGGCGTCAAGCAGCTGCGCGGCGTCTCCACCTCCCAGGTCCCCGACGCCGCCACCTGCCTGGTGACGGCCGGCGAGGGAGTCCCGACGTCCGCGATCCTGCTGAGGAGCTGACCGATGACCACCGCACCCGAAGCCGCCGCCGCAGCCGCCGCCGAGGTCGCGGCCGAGCTGCTCCTGCCCGTCCCCGACGAGGACGGCGCCCCCTTCTGGGAGTACGCCGCACGGGGCGAGCTCCGCGTCCAGGCCTGCACCGGCTGCGGCCGCCTGCGCTTCCCGCCCCGCCCGTGCTGCCCGCACTGCCGGTCCTTCGACAGCGAATGGCGCCGGATGAGCGGCCGCGGCCGCATCTGGTCCTACGTACGGCCGCATCCCCCGCTGCTGCCCGCCTACGCCGCGCAGGCCCCGTACAACGTGATCCTCGTGGAGCTCGCCGACGCCCCGCACATCCGGCTCGCCGGGAACCTGGTCACCTCGGCGGACGCCCCGCTCGACTCGGTCGACCCGGCCCGGCTGCGCATCGGCGCACGCGTCCAGGTGGTCTTCGCCGACACGGGCGGCATGGCCGTGCCCCGCTGGGTCCTGGAGAAGTCATGACCCTGCGGGTGGAACGGGACAAGGCGACCGGGGTCGCGGTCGTCACCCTCGACCGGGAGCACCGGCACAACGCCATCGACCTGGCGACCGCCGCCGAACTGGGCGCGGTGTGGCGGGAGCTCCGGTTCGCCGAGGAGGTGCGGGCGGTGGTGCTGACCGGAGCCGGGGCGGCCGCCTTCTGCACCGGCATCGACCGCGGCGTCGACGTGCCGCAGCCCGCCTCGCCCTACTCGGCCGACGACCCGCTGATCTCCATCGGCCCCAAGGCCAGCGACCTGTGGAAACCGGTGGTCGCCGCCGTCAACGGCATGGCCTGCGGCGGAGCCTTCTACCTGCTGGGCGAGGCGGAGTTCCTGATCGCCTCCGAGACCGCCACCTTCTTCGATCCGCACACGACCTACGGGATGGTCAGCGCCTACGAGGCCGTCTACATGGCGCAGCGCATGCCCTTCGGCGAGGCCGCCCGGATGTCCCTCATGGGGACCGCCGAACGGCTCTCCGCGCGCCGGGCCCACGAGATCGGGCTCGTCTCGGAACTGACCGCGCCCGACGGGCTTCTCCCGGCGGCCCTGCGGGCGGCAACGACCCTGGCCGGCTTCCCGACGGAGGCCGTGCAGGGCACCGTACGGGCCCTGTGGTCGGCGAAGCAGGCCGCGCTCCAGCAGGCCCTGGCCCAGGCACCGGCGCTGATCGCGCTGGGCAACCTGGCGCCGGAGCGGCAGGCGGAACTGTTCGGCTCCAGGCGGCCCGGTACGGAATTCCGCCTGCGCTGACGGCTCAGCGCTTGCGCGTGGGCTTCGGGGCGGTCTTCGGCGTGGATCCGGTCGTGGACCCGGTCGTGGACCCGGTCGTGGATCCGGTCGTGGATCCGGTCGTGGATCCCGGGCCGCCCGGAGTGGTCCTGGCCGGGCCCGGCGTCGGGCCGTCGGACGATTCGACGGGCCGGTCGAGCCTGCAGGTGGTGACCTCGCCGGCGCGCGAGGACTCCTTGAGCGCCACCTCGACCGTGCGGGTCTCGCGGGCCGCCAGGGTCGCCCTGACCTCGGTCGACTCGATGACGGCGCCGTTCGCGCCCTCCCGGTGCAGCGTCACCGCGACGCTCGCCCTGCGGTCCACGTTCGAGGTGAACCTGACCGTGGTGACCGGCGGGGTGGCGCCCACGCAGGTGACCACGACGGCCGTGGCCGGGGCGCCGCCCGCGGTGGCGGAGGGCGACGCGGTGGCCGTGCGGTTGTTGTTGCTGCTGCCGTGGCTCTTCTTCTTGCTCTTGGAGCTGGAGCACCCGCCACCGCTGCTGCTGCTCTTGCTCTTGCCGCTGCTCCCGCTACTGCTGCTGCCGCCATGCGACGAGAACCCCGTCAGCGCGAACACGACGGCGACCAGCACCACGGCAAATCTGATCCGACGTCCAGCCACCATGGCCAGAACCCCTCCCCCTGGACAACGGCGGCACGCTACCAGCCACGGGGCGGCCGCCGGATCCCTCCGTCGGGCCGGACATGCGGGCCCGACGTGCGGGCCGTACGGGCCGGGCGTAGCGTCGGCACCGGGACCCCTACCTGGGAGGGCCGGGCATGCTCCGCAATGTACTCGGCTCCCTGATGGGTCTCGTCGGAGCGGCGGCCGCCGTCTGGAGCCCCTTCCGTGCCTGGTACGACGGCCGTCACGGACGCGAGTACGGCGTCCAGGAGCTCTTCACCTCCGCCGGGATCACCGGCCACACGCCCACTCTGCTGGCCTCGATCCTGCTCCCCTACCTCTTCGCCGCCGTCCTCACCCTGTGCGCGGTGCTGCTCCGCTCGCGCCTGCTCATGGCGCTGGCCGGGTTCGTCGTACTCGGCTTCACCATCCTGTGGACGGTCCGCCAGGGCCAGGCGGCCGGGAGCCTGACCGTGGGCGGCGACGGCCGGGGCCTCGGTGACGGCCTCGCCAACGCCTACGGCGCCGGCGCACTGATCCTCCTGGGCGCGGCGGTGATGCGCGGCCGCCCCGCCCCTCGCGCCCGCCCGCTCCCCCCGACGAACCCCACGTCCCCGCCGTCCGGCGGCTACGCGTAGCATCCGCGACGCCGTACGAACCCGCACGGAATTCGCGCCGCATCGCTCAACTCCCGCACGGGGAACACCCCCTCAGCGCGACCGATGCTCCCCCGCCAGACCCTGCCGAGCGATCGTGAAGATATGCTTCGCACACGCAACGGGGGAATGCCGGACGTACGGGGGGATGGGGTCGCGTGGCTGTCACGGTGCCCGACTGGGCCGACACTCTGCTGGACCTGATCGGTGTGGCCTGGCCGAATGTGGACGAGGACGCCTACCGGGCGATGGCCGACTCGCTCCGCGAGTTCGCCGAGGACCTCCTCGACGACGGCCAGCTCGCCAACAACCACGTCGAGCGCCTGCTCTCGGCGAGCAGGGGCGAGTCGATCGAGGCCCTCAACAAGCACTGGAACACCGTAAAGACCAAGCACTTCAAGGACATTGCCGAGGCGGCCCGCACCATCGCCGGCGCGATGGACATGGCGGCCGGAGCCGTCGAGGGCATGAAGTACGCGGCCCTCGTCCAGCTGGGCTACCTCGCCGCCGAAGCCGGTATCGCGCTCTCCCTCATCCCGGTCACAGCGGGCCTGTCCGCGCTGTTCGGCGCGGCCGCGATGCGGCTGACCCAGGAAGTCGTCAAGCGGCTCATCAAGGAGTGCGTCGAGGAGGCCGTCGGCTACATCGTCTCCGCGATGACCGAACCGGCCGTCGCCGCCCTCGAAGGCATGGCCGCCGACCTCGTCGTCCAGCTCGGCTCGATGGCCCTCGGCTTCCAGGACGGCGTCGACCTCGACCAGACCCGGCAGGCCGGCAAGGACGGCTTCGACGACGGGGTCCGGTCCGGCAAGGAAGCCCTCCACCTCGCCTCCGCGGGCGGCGCAGGATCCGGCGGTGGCGGTACCGGCCTGGTCGACCTCCACATCGAGCACTCCGAGCACGACCGCGCCGGCACCAGCCTCAACACCGTCAGCACCGGCATCCACGGAAAGACCAGCTCGAAGCTGACCAAGGCCAAGTCCCACCACGGCCGCACCCGAGGCCGCGACTCCATCGCCCAGGCCATCGACCCCGTCGCCGACAAAGCCATGACCGCCCTCACCAAAGCCACCAAGGCCATGGGCGACCACGTCGGCACCACCCTCCCCAAAGCCGTCAAGCAGATCTCCACCGACCACAAGAAGAACGACCAGGCCCTCCATGACGACTTCAACCGCCTGAAGAAGAAGGACGGCGCAGGCGGACCCGGCGGACCGGGCGGACCCGGCGGACCGGGCGGACCCGGCGGTCCGGGCGGACCCGGCGGTCCTGGCAACGGCGGAGGCGGCGGCGCGGGCAGCGGCGGCCCCGGCGGCCGCCCCCTCGATCCCCAGCCGGCCTCCCACGGCCGGTCCTCGGCCGGGATGAAGCACCACCGCCGTGACGCGCTGGACGTCAGCCATCTCGACGAGCAGCAGCGGCACGCCCTGCTGCGCCACGAGGCCAGTCAGCTGTCCGAGACCGCGCAAGCCACCCGCGGACAGCAACCCCCGGGCAAGGAGCGCCTGAAGAGCGGCTGTTCGGGTGCCTTCCTCCACGACGACGTCGTCACCTCCCACTCCAGCTCGCAGAAGTACAAGGAGGGCCAGGAGAATCCGAACGCGCACCCCGTCGTACAGGACCTGTACGACGACATCGGACGGCGTGCCGACAACGGGGAATACCCCAAGGGTCGCGGGCACGGCAGATGCGCGGAGGTGTCCCTGGTGTCGGACCGATTGCATCAGATGCAATCGGAGGGGCGGAACATCACGAGCATCGACGAAGCCAGGGAAGCCCTCAGAGGGAGCGTCATGCATACCGTGACCATCGGCGAGCAATTCGACGAGGACAACAACAAGATCCCGCACAACAGCTATATCCCACCGTGCAACAGCTGCAAGCATGCGATGTCCGCACTCGGAATATCATTGCTGAGCTGAACCCACCCCCGGAAGACGCGCACCGAGAGGCAGTACAGCAGTGAGACCACCAGCTCCGCAGGAAGAAGTCCAGGCATGGCTCCGGGACAACGGCTGGCACCCCGACCACCAGGACCGCAAGGCGGCCGAGCAGCTCATCGAGGCGCGCGTCCAGGACTCCGTGCGGCAGGGATTCCCGCTGACGCCCTGGGAGGCGGTCACCGATTTCGTCAGCCGCTACGCCGGCCTCGTTTTCCCCATGCCCCAGGCACCCGAGCGGAAATTCGTCCCCAATCCGACCATGGGATACGCGGACGACGCCGAGGACATCGTCGAACTGGCCACGGACATCGGCCACAAGCTGTTTCCCGTGGGATACGAGACGGTCGAGGCGGGAATCGTCCTCATGGACGACATCGGGAGGTTCTTCTACCTCCACCACACGGGCCCCTACTTCCTCGGAAAGGACGAGGCCCAGGCCCTCTCCAGCCTTATGCGAGGCGATCAGGACGAAGTGGACGCCTACTATGTCTGACGCGCTGCCGGGCGTGGCCGCCTCGCTCCTCGTCCAGAACACCGTGCTGAGCCACACCAATCTCAGCGGGGACGGGGCGCCCCGCCTCCACCCCGCCGTGCAGGGCTTCTTCGACGCGCTGCCGCCCGCGCAGCGGGAGCCGTTCATCGGCCTGTGCGCCGAATCCGCCCTGGTGTCCGACCAGTTCTACGCCCTGGACCAACAGCGCGGCGACGGTCGGGTCACCACGCTCGACGAGGCCGGGCCCCATTTCACCGGGGCCCTCATCGTCGCGCGCAAGATCCGCCCCCACGGGGATCCCGAGCACGGGACCGAGGCCGTCGTCTGCCGGTCCTGCTCCGCGCTCCTCGACCGGCTCGGCATCGATGTCCTGCATGACGAGTGACGCGGACGTCCTGACCGCCGCCGGCTGGTTTCCCGGGCGGGACGCCGCCGCCCCTGCCATGCGGGCGATCCTCGAAGCCTGCGCCGTGGTGGAACCACGGGCCGGCGGGGCGGGCTGGGAAGTGTTCCCGGCCGCCCGGGAGGCGCTGCGCGCCTACCACGGCCTGCTGGTCCGACCCTCCGGCCCCGGGCTGGACGTCGCCCCGACCGGGGCGGTCGTGGACCCGCGTGAGGCCCAGTACGCCTCGGGGGCGTTCGAACAGGTCCGCAAGCACACCGGCGCCCGGCTCTTCCCCTTCGGCCGCACCGACACCGACGCCCCGATCGCCGTGGACGAACTGGGCCGGCTCTTCGTCGTGGACCACGGGGGCGCCCGGATGCTCGGGGACTCCGTGCCCGACGGCCTGACGGCGCTCGCCCGGGGGCGGATGCCCGTACGCCTCACCGCGCGGCGGCGGTCCTGGACGTTCGGGCCGCTGCGCTCCGCCGAGCTGCTCACCGACGCCGTCAAGGTCGCGCTGACCGGCGTGTACGTCCTGCACCGGGCCGGTGCGTACAGCGCCCGCGAGATCCGGCTGCGCGCGACGACCCTGCGCGGGGTCGGCGACGTGGCCCTGGACCGCGGTTTTCCGCTGCCCGCCGGCTCTCTGGAAGCCGCGGCCGAGCCGCTGGTGCGGGGCATGGGCGGAGCGCTGGCCGAAGCCGGTGCCCGCGCCGAGGGAGCGGAGCTGCGTCTCTCCGTCCCCGCCCCGCGGGGCACCGGGACGCTCGCCCGCGCGGACTTCGACTGCGTCCTGACCGTGGGCGGCTCGGCCGCCCGACCCACGACGGCCGAGCTGGTCCTCTCGGCGGGACCGGGAGCCTGCATCGGTCACCCCGCAGAGGTCTTCGAGGCGCTCACCGCCGACTTCGAGCGCTGCGCGGCCGCGTGACGAACGAGGCCTACCGCCTGATCGCCGCGCACCTCCCCGAGGGCTGCGGCCCGGCGATCGACGGCACCGCGAACAACCTGTGACGCCGCCCCGACGCACGGCACGGCGCGGCACGGCCCGGAAACGGCGGCGGCGCCCCCCCCCCCCCGGGGGCCTGGGCCGCCCCCCCCACAGGCGGGGTGGAATCAGGCGGCGTCGACGACGCCGGAGGCCGCGATCTCGACCTTGCCCTTGGGGGCGCCGGACTGGGAGCCCAGGGCCTCGATCTGGTCGACGAGCGCCTGGCCCTCGACGACCTCGCCGAAGACGACGTGCTTGCCGTCGAGCCACGAGGTGACGACGGTGGTGATGAAGAACTGCGAGCCGTTGGTGTTGCGGCCGGCGTTCGCCATCGACAGCAGGTACGGACGGTCGTGCTTCAGCTGGAAGTTCTCGTCCTCGAACTTCTCGCCGTAGATGGACTTGCCGCCGGTGCCGTTGTGGTTGGTGAAGTCACCGCCCTGCAGCATGAACTGGGGGATGACGCGGTGGAAGCCCGAGCCGGCGTAGCCGTAGCCGTTCTGGCCGGTGGCCAGCTCACGGAAGTTGCGCGCCGTCTTCGGGACGACCTCGTCGAAGAGGGCGAAGACGATGCGGCCGGCGGGGGCGCCGTTGATGTTGATGTCGAAGTAGACGTTGCTCATGGGGTCCATCCTGTCACTCCCGGTGCGGTGCGCTACCCGGCGGGGCCGCAGCCCCGCCTCGGAGCAGGTCAGCCGCTCGTCCGGGTGCCCGTCCCCTTGGCCGCGTCCAGGGCGTACACGCAGCGGTCCTTGCTGCATGCGTAGACCACGCCCGCGTCCGCCACCGGGGCGCCCGTGATCTCACCGCCCGTGGCCAGCTTCCAGCGCAGCTGGCCGCCCGCCGCGTCCAGGGTGTACAGGCAGTGGTCGGCCGACCCGAAGTGCACCCGGCCGTCCGCGACCGCCGGCAGGCCGGTGATCTCGCCGCCCGCCGCGAACCGCCACTTCGGGGTTCCGGTGACCGCGTCGAGCGTGTAGAGAGCGCTGCCCGCGCCCAGGTGGACGTTGCCGTTCGCGACCACCACCGGGTCCGGCGACTGCCGTGCCTCCGTCGCGATCCGCCAGCGGTCCTGGCCGGTGGCCGCGTCGAGGGCGTACACCGTGCCCAGGTAGTCGACGAGGTAGACCCCGCCGCCCGTGACGGCCGCGCCCGGCGCGAAGGCCGGGGGCGCCAGGAAGACCGCGGGGGCCTCGAAGTGCCAGCGGACCCGGCCGGAAGCCCGGTCCACCGAGATCACCCGGGTGCCTGCGACCACGTAGACGTTGCCGTCCGGCGCCGGAGTGACCCGTACCGGGACGTTGCCGCAGGAGGCCGCGTCGCCGATCGGGTACGACCAGGACTCGCGGCCGGTGCGGGCGTCCAGGGCGCGCAGCCGGGCGTCCTGCCACACGTACACCGTGCCGTCGTGCAGGACGGGGGCGGCCTCCGCCGTCTCGAAGTCGCTCTGCGCCCCGGTCAGCTCCCACAGCTTGTGGCCGCTGGACGCCTCCCGGCCCTGTACGCCGCCACCGCGCGTGGCGGTGACGACCGTGCCGTGCTCGGCACGCAGCGCGTACACCCAGGCGTCGGTCGACAGCCGCCACCGCTCGGAGCCGTCACCGGCGTCGAGCGCGTAGAGGGAGGGCCCGTCGGAGGCGTGGATCCGGTTGTCGGCGACCGCCATGGACCAGGCGACGTCGCGGGTCTTGAACTGGCGGCGGCCGCTCGCCACGTCCAGCGCGTGGACCTCGAAGGAGGTCACGTAGAGCAGGTTCCCGGCGACGGTCGGGGTGCCCCAGACCTCGTTCGACATGCGGAAGCGCCACGGCCGCCAGCGGCCGCTGTCCGGGGCCGGGCCGGGGCTCGGTACGGGCTGCACCGCGGAGGGGGTGGCCACGGACCCGCCGGGCGGGCGGATCCAGCCGGTCGCCGAGTCCGCGGCGGAGGCGGAGGCGTGCGCGGCCGGGGCCGCGGCGCTCGCGCGCGGCCCGGGCCCGATCGGCACCGCCGAGCCGCCCAGGCGCACCGGCTCGCCCGAGGGCACCGGGGACCTCGGCGGGTGGTGCGGACGCTGCGGGACGGCCTGGCCGGTCCGCGGATCCACCCAGGAGTCCACCCCGCGCGGGCGGCGGTGCGTGGCGGCCTCGGAGGCCGCGCCCCGGCCCCCGGAGCCCGAGCCGGGCGCCGGGACCACGGGGGCGGGCGGCGTACGGTGGCCCGCGCGCCGGGCCTCGATCATCGCGACGGCCCGTGCGGGCAGCCATGCCGAGGCGGTCCCGCTGTCGTCGCCGCCGTCGAACAGGTGCGGGGCGAGCTGCGCCTGCAGGTCGGCCGGGGTGGGCCGCAGCGTGGCGTCCATCTGCATGCAGGAGTCGATCAGCGGCCGCAGCTCGGCGGGGAGCCCCTCCAGGTTGGGCCCCTCGCGCAGCAGCATGAAGACCGTCTCCACCGGGTTCGCCCCGTGGTACGGCGGATGCCCGGTCGCGGCGAAGACGAGCGTGGAGCCGAGCGAGAAGACGTCACTGGCGCCCTTGACGCTGCGCGAGTCCTTCGCCTGCTCGGGCGACATGTACGCGGGGGTGCCGACGGCGACGTTCGTCATGGTCAGGCGGGTGTTGGAAACCCCGCTCGCGATGCCGAAGTCGATCACGCGCGGGCCGTCCTCGACGACGAGCACGTTCGACGGCTTCAGGTCGCGGTGGACGAGGCCGGCACCGTGGATGGACTGCAGGGCCTCGGCGATGCCGGCGGCGAGCCACCGTACGGCCTGGGCGGGCATGGGCCCGCACTCGTTGACGATCTCCTCCAGGGAGGGCGCCGGGACGTACGCGGTCGCCAGCCACGGCACGGCGGCACGCGGGTCGGCGTCGACCACGGCCGCGGTGTAGAAGCCGGACACGGCGCGGGCGGCCTCCACCTCGCGGGTGAAGCGGACGCGGAAGAGCTGGTCCTCGGCGAGCTCGGTGCGCACCGTCTTGATCGCGACCCGCCGTCCGGACGCGGACCGCGCGAGATAGACCAGCCCCATGCCGCCGGCGCCGAGCCGTCCCAGCACCTCGAAGGGGCCGATCCGTCTCGGGTCGTGCTGCGTCAGCTGCTCCACCACTCGCCTCCACACCCATCCCCGTACGGGCCACTCACCGGGCCCGCTGCCACCGGCACGGGCCCTGCCCGTGCAGCGTCTCACCCCGGGCGCCGCCCGGGTCGAGCAACCCCGATTCTGTCAGGCCCGGACCCGGTCCGGCCCCGGCACGTCGAGCAGCGCGGTGTGATCTGCTCGAGGATCGCTCCGGAACGGGCGCCGCACCCCCCGGCCGCCGCACGGGAGGGGCCTACGCGTCGGGCTTCGTCCGAGGTTCCGACAACAGCCCGAAGACCGCCCCCTGATTGTCGGCGACGACCGCGATCCGGCCGTAGGGGGTGTCGAAGGGGTCGGCGGTGACCCGGCCGCCGAGCCGCTGCACCGTGATGACCGACTGGTCGCAGTCGGGGACGGCGAAGTAGGCGAGGAAGTGCGCGGGCATGATCTCCGGGAAGGCGTCGGTGATCAGGCTGCGGCCCAGGACGGCGGTGTCCGTGCCGGGCGCGCTCCCCGGCGGGGACCAGATGCGGTACTCGACACCGGCGTCGTCCTGGTCCTGCGGGACGTAGCCGAAGACCTTGGCGTAGAAGACGTCGACGGCGTCACGGGCGCGCGTGTAGACCTCGCTCCAGCAGTACGTGTACGGCTCCTGCTGGGCGTCGAAGCCGTGGTGGGTGCCGGGCTGCCACAGGCCGAAGACGGCTCCGCCGGGGTCGGCGGCCATCGCGGCGGTGCCGTACGGACCGACCGGCATCGGGTCCATCACCATCTGGCCGCCGGCGGCCCGGATGCGCTGCGCGCAGGCGTAGGCGTCGGTGGTGTAGAGGTAGATCCCCCAGACGGTGGGCATGCGGCCGTCGGGCTTGGGGGCGAGGGCGGCGACGTTGCGGCCGCGGCTGTAGGCCTGGGTGTAGTGGCCGTACTCTGCGCCGGCGCTGTCGGCGAAGGTCCACTCGAAGAGCTCACCGTAGAAGCGCTTGCCCGCCTCGACGTCCGGAAGCGAGGCGTCCACCCAGCAGGGTGCGCCTTCCGCGAATGCGGCCATGGGCCCGTTTCCTTCCGTTGTGCGGGGGTGTGTACCCTCTCACCTCTCCCTGCCATGGTCCGCCCGAAAACTTGTCCACAGCCTGTTGATAAGACTATTCGGGGGAAACCTTGCGGAACCGGGCGACACGCCCGGGCCGGGGGCCGGGCGCGACCGGAGCATGCGCCGGAGCGTGCGCCGGAGCACAGCTGGGGCGCATCCGGGACGAGGTCACGGCCCGACAGGGGGCGCGCGGGTCCGCTTTCCAGGCCGGAACGCGCCGCCACGGCCGCCCGGCACGACCTTCCGCCCAGGCCAGGGACCCCGTAACCCCATTTGCAGGCGGCCGAATAGCGCGCAGATCACCCCTCGGTAAGCTGACGGCATGACAGGACAAGTACGCACCGTCGACGGGCGTGTCGCCGGCCGGCGCGGCCAGGCGACGCGGCAGAAGCTGCTCGACTGCCTCAGCGAGATGCTCAGCTCCTCGCCGTACCGCGACGTCAAAGTGATCGACGTCGCCCGCAAGGCCGGTACCTCCCCCGCGACCTTCTACCAGTACTTCCCGGACGTCGAGGGCGCCGTCCTGGAGATCGCCGAACAAATGGCAACCGAGGGCGCGCAGTTGACGTCGCTCGTCGAGGGCCGGACCTGGGTCGGCAAGTCCGGGTGGGCCGCCGCCGAGGAACTCGTCGAGGGCTTCCTGGAGTTCTGGCGTCGCAACGACGCGATCCTGCGGGTCGTCGACCTCGGCGCGGCCGAGGGCGACAAGCGCTTCTACAAGATCCGCATGAAGATCCTGAACTCGGTCACCAACTCCCTCACGGAATCGATGAAGGAGCTCCAGGCCAAGGGCAAGGTCGACAAGGACGTCAGCCCCGCGGCGATGGCCGGTTCGCTGGTCGCGATGCTGGCCGCGGTCGCCTCGCACCAGAAGGGCTTCCAGACCTGGGGTGTCAAGCAGGCCGAGCTCAGGCCGAACCTGGCGCTGCTCGTCCACCTCGGCATCACGGGCAAGAAGCCGACGAAGTAGCGGCGGACCCCCGGACGCCCTCCAGGGGACCGCCGACCACGCCTGCGATCAGCGACGCTCCAGGCGGAACAGCCGGATCTCGCGCTCGATGCGCGCCTGGTACGTCGCGTACGGCGGCCAGAACCTCAGCACCGCCCGCCACGCCTCCGCGCGCTCCTCACCCGTCAGCAGCCGGGCCCGGACGGGGATGTCCCGGCCGTGCCAACTCACGTCCGCGTCCGGGTGCTTGAGCAGGTTCCCGGTCCACGCCGGGTGCCCGGGCCGACCGAAGTTGGAGCCGATCAGGATCCAGGTCGTCCCGCCGTCCTCCGGCATGCAGGCGAGCGGGGTCGTGCGCGGTTCACCGGTCCTGGCGCCCTTGGCGGTGAGGATCACGCCCGGCAGCATCTGGGCGCTGAGGATGACCTTGCCGCGGGTCAGCCGGTGCACCGCCTTGTCCATGGCGGGGATGAAGTGCGGTGCGATCTTGGCGAAGAGCATGGTCGAGGAGACCTTCTGCATCAGCTTGACGCCGGGAGCCATCAGACGGCCACCTTCTCTTGTGCGGGCGGGGACGGGGGCGGGGACGTGGATGTGGACGTGGGCCGGGCGGGAGACTCCGGCGGGGCCGCGGCCGGATCCGCGGCAGCATGTGCAGCCGGATCCGCGAACAGGCCCGCACGGTCGGCGGCGTGCGCCCGCAGCCGGTGGACCGGGCCGAACAGCAGCTCGTCGGCCGCCGCCCGCTTGAAGTAGAGGTGCGCGTCGTGCTCCCAGGTGAAGCCGATGCCGCCGTGCAGCTGGATCGCCTCGCCCGCGGTCACCCGCAGGGCCTCCAGGCCCTGGGCGAGCGCGAGGCCGCCCTGGTCCGGGTCCCAGGCCGCGTAGTAGGCCGCCGAGCGGGCCGCCTGCACCTGTACGTACAGGTCGGCGAGCCGGTGCTTGACCGCCTGGAACGACCCGATCGCCCGGCCGAACTGCTCGCGCTGGCGTACGTACTCGACCGTCCGGGCGAGCGCCCGACCGGCCGCACCGGCCGCCTCCGCGGCCAGCACGGCGGATGCGGTACGCCCTGTGGCGGCGAGGGCGCCGAGCACATCGGCCCCCTCGTCGCCGAGCAAGTGCGCGGGCACGTCCCTCAACTGGATCCTCGCCTGCGGGCGGGTCTCGTCGAGCACGGCCTGCCGGGACCGCACCAGCCCGGGCGCATCCTCCCGCACGAGGAACAGCAGCGTGCGGCTGCGCGCGAAGCCGCCGGTGTGCGCGGCCACCAGCAGCAGCCCGGCACTGTGCCCGTCGAGCACCTGGGCCGCCTCCCCGTACAGCCGCCAGCCGCCGCCGGACTCATCGGCGCGGGCCTGGACACCGCCCGCGCGACCGCCGCCGGACCACTGCCCGGAAGCGTCCTCGCCGGTCAGCGCGAGGGCGGTGGCCAGCGCCGGACCGCTGACGGCGAGGGCGGCGGTCAGCCCGCCCGTCGCCAGTGGCGGGAGCAGCTCGGAGCGCTGGGCGGCGGTGCCGAGGGCGGTGATCAGGGGCACGCACAGGGCGGCGGTGGCCAGCAGCGGCGAGGGCAGCAGGGCCCGCCCGGTCTCCTCGCAGGCCAGGGCCAGGTCGGCGGAGGTGCAGCCGACGCCGCCGTACTCCTCGGCGACGGCGATGCCCGGCAGCCCGAGCTGTCGCGCGAGCTGCTGCCAGAGCTCGCGGTCGTGTCCGGCGGTGGTGCGGACGGCGGCCTTGACCTCGTCGGGGCCGCAGCGTTTGCCCAGGATCTCGCGCAGGGTACGGCGTATCTCGTCCTGCTCCGCGGTGAAGGCGGCATCCATCGTCGGGCTCCTCCCCGTATCTGACGGGCCGTCATGTTAGGCCCGGCGGGGACAGATGCACAGGGGGCGGCGGGGGCGGGTTGCGCGGCGGGGTCTAGCATCTGACGTCTCGTCAGATATACCGTCCTTCCATGCCTGGACCCACATCCGGACCCCTGTCCGGACCCACACCCGGATCCACACCCGGACCCGTGACCCGCGCCCGCCGGAGGGTCGCGGTGGTCGGCGTCGCCCTCTCGGACTGCGGCCGGGTGGACAGCCCCACCCCCTACGCCCTGCACGCACAGGCCGCCCGGCGCGCCCTCGCCGACTCCGGCCTCGAGCGCTCCGTCATCGACGGCTTCGCCTCGGCCGGCCTCGGCACCCTCGCGCCGGTCGAGGTCGCCGAGTACCTCGGGCTGCGCCCCACCTGGGTCGACTCCACCTCGGTGGGCGGCTCGACCTGGGAGGTCATGGCCGCACACGCGGCGGACGCGATCACCGCCGGGCACGCCAACGCCGTGCTCCTGGTCTACGGATCCACGGCCCGGGCCGACATCAAGGCGCGGCGCCGCACCTCCAACCTCTCCTTCGGGGCACGGGGACCGCTGCAGTTCGAGGTCCCGTACGGCCACACGCTGATCTCCAAGTACGCCATGGCCGCCCGCCGCCACATGCACGAGTACGGGACGACGCTGGAACAGCTCGCCTCGGTCGCCGTACAGGCCCGGGCGAACGCCGCCACCAACCCGGACGCCATGTTCCGCGACCCGATCACGGTCGACGACGTACTCGGCGGCGACATGATCGCCGACCCCTTCACGAAGCTGCACTGCTGCATCCGCTCGGACGGCGGCTGCGCGGTGCTCCTGGCGGCGGAGGACTACGTACCGGACACCGCGAAGGCCCCCGTCTGGATCCTGGGGGCGGGCACGTCCGTCTCCCACACCACCATGTCGGAGTGGGAGGACTTCACGGTGTCCCCGGCGGCCGTCTCGGGCCGCACCGCCTTCGAACGGGCCGGCCTCACCCCGGCGGACGTGGACCTCGCGGAGATCTACGACGCCTTCACCTACATGACCCTGGTGACCCTGGAGGACCTCGGCTTCTGCGCGAAGGGCGAGGGCGGGGCCTTCGTGGAGAAGGGCCGCCTGCTGCGTGACGGGGAGCTCCCGGTCAACACCGACGGCGGCGGCCTCTCGGCCTGCCACCCCGGCATGCGCGGCCTGTTCCTGCTGGTCGAGGCCGTCCGCCAACTCCGCGGCGAGGCGGGCCCGGGCCAGGTCACCAAACCCGGCGGCCGGCTCCCGGAGGTCGCCCTGGCCTCGGGCACGGGCGGCTGGTTCTGCTCGTCGGGGACGATCCTGCTGGGGCGGGGGTGAGCGGCCCCCGCCCGGGGCCGGGACCGCTACTCGCCCCCGGCGAGGGTGTGGGCCACGAGGGCGTTGGCGTGACCGTGCCCCAGGCCGTGCTCGGCCTTGAGCCAGGAGACCAACTCCATGTGCTTGGTCAGCGGCGAGGACCGGATCAGGTCCTGCCACTCCCCGATCGGACGTCCGTACTTCTTCTCGATCGAGGGGAAGTAGCTGGCGGGGCCCTTGACTGTCTCGGCCATGATGTGTGTCCCTCCGGGGGTGGTGCGGGCGGCGTGTTGCGTGTTGCGTGTCCCAGGTATGACCGCGGCGGCACCGGAAACTCATCGGTGGGGCGGAAGATTCTTCGGCGGGGTGGCTTCGGGGGCGGGGGTCGGGGGCGGGGTTTCGGCGGGGCGGCATCAGGGATGCGTATGGGGGTTTCCCGTCAGTCCCATCGTCTCTCCGGTTCATGCCGGCCCCTCAAGGGCGCTCCCTTCGGTCGCGTCGCTGCGCGATGGCCTCCGGCCACCCTTGACCGCCCGTCCGCCCCGGACATACGAAGACTGCCGGGAAACCCCCAAAGGAACGGGCCGGGGGATGCGTTCCAGGGACGGGGCGGTCGGAGATGGGCGGCCCGGTCGGGGTGGGGCC
>NZ_JBSGXU010000157.1:0-19350 GCF_053610205.1 Streptomyces sp. NPDC054932
GGCCTGCCCGCCGGCGCCGAAGGCGCCATCGGCGACCTGAACCAGGCCCTCGCCCACAACGACACCGCCCGCCTCGTGCGCCCCCTGGCCGACACGCGGCCCCACCTGCGGCCCGAGGACGCCGAGCTCGCCGAACGCATCGACGCCCTCACCCGCCACACCGACCAGCTCCGCCGGGACACCCACGACCAGCGCAGCACGTGATCCGCAATCGATACGGCACGGCCCCGGCCCGGACGTGAGTCACCGCCCGCTCTCCGGGCGCCTGCTCTGCCCTTGCGCGGCGGTCGCGACGGCCACAGGCTCCTGGTGGGCGCCCTGGCCGAGTGGACCCGCTGTCGGATCGGGGAAGTGGACGGGCATGCGGCACCCGCGGAGGCCCGAGCCGCGCGACGGGGGCAAGGAGCGCAGCACGGTGGTCTTGGACGTGCGGGCATGGTCCGGGCCACTCAGCAGAACACCGTCGCTGCCGTGCCGGGCCGCCGGCCGAGGGTGCTGGACGTCGAGGTGAACGCGGTCGCGCAGTCGGCCACGGTCGTCTTCGACCCCCGCCGGACAGCGGCAGGGCGGCGACGTCGCCACCCTGCCCCAACAAGGGTCCCGGGATGGTCACGGCCCGGGCAGCCACAGCAGCCTCAGGCGGCACGGGCCCGGGAGGCAGCTGCCCGCAGGCCTCGGCCGTCGGGGCCCTGGCGGGCGTGGGACGAGCTGGAGGCGGGAAGCCGGCGCTGGCGGACGTTCCACGAGGCCATCCGGACCGCGCCGGGCATGTGCGCCAGGCCCTGAGGGGCGGGCAGCATCCGTTCGCCGTCGCACTCGGGTGCGTGGCCTACGGTGTGCTGGAACTCGGCGTCCCCTTCCCCGCCCGACGACCGCTTGGACCAAAATCCGGACCAGCTCACACCCAAGAGCCTTGCGCAGCGCCGTTTTCCCAGGTCAGCGTGGGTCGACTGCTGTACCACCAGGAGACCAAAAGGGCCTGGTCCTGCTGGCGGCCGTCGGCTTCGACGTCTAGAACAAGCGCAAGGCCGGAGTCTGACGCTCTGGCAGTGGCCGCGCGTGCTTCACGGTCCGGGGGTCACGGTGGTCTGTTCGTCGGTGAGGCGGGCCCTCCAGTCACTGACGTATGCGTCGGGTATGGAGGCCAGGCGGGCGATCTCCGCGTCCCCGCGTCCGTCGGACCAGGCCAGGATCCGCGTCACGGTGCGGTTACGTGCGGCTCGGAAGTCCTTGAGCATGATTTCGAGGCGTTCGACTTCCTCGCCCTCGTGGACAAGTTGCCGGTCGACGGCGGAGCGTTCCGCGCCGCGCAGCTGCCGGAGATGAGCGGTCAGGCCCGTCAGGGCCAGCCCGTGTTCGTGCGCGGCGTTCTGGAACGTTTCGGCCAGGGACACCAGCACGCAGTCGGGGACGTCGGCGAGGGTGGCTCCGAGGGGCTTGGCCGCCTCCCAGGTGTCCCGCCCGGCCTCCGTCGTCTCCAGCCAGACGCGGGCGTCTGTCGGAGTACGGTCGCCGCAGGCCCGTGCCCGGTAGGCGTACAGGGCGGCGCGGTGGCCGTAGAAGGTGAAGCCGTCCTCTATCTGCCGGTCGGCGTCGCGGCAGATCCGGCCCGGTACGCCGCCGTAGCCGTTCTGGGGGCTGTAGTCGGCGTAGGTGTCGAGTTCCGCGTCCGTGGCCAGGTCCCAGGAGGGATCGCACAGCCCGGGGTTGGCGGCCAGGAAGGCGCCGACCTCGACACGCCAGGCCGGGACCGGTGTGGTACGCGGTCTGGGCCAGAGGAGTTCCCCGGAGGGGTCGAAGGCGGGCGTCGCGGCCTGTTCGATGTCGTCCCATGCGGTGGCCGCCTCGGCCGACCACTCGAGCTCGCCGTCGGGCCCGATCCGGTGGATCGAGTCCACGAGCCGCTGCACGGCGGGCAGGACGCGCACCGCGAGCGCGTGCAGTTCCTCGGCGTCGAAGAAGCGCCATGTACAGCCGCGCTGTTCGTCGTGGCTCAGGTGGCCGAGCAGCTGCACCATGATGCCGGGGGCGGGGACGTTCCCGTCTCCGAGCGCCCTGCGGGGGATGCCGGGGAGCCGGCTGCCAGGGGACTCCTGCGGGGCTCGCCAGTCGGTGTCGCCGAACCAGACGGCGCCGTCGCGAGCGTCCACCGCCAGCCACTGTTGGTAGCCGACTCCCGGGCCGTAACGCTGGTCCTGCTGTTCGGCGTTCTCGTCGTGCCATACGTACTCGGCCGGGGGCGGGTCCAGCTCTGCGGCCATGAAGCCGTCCTCGGGGCGGTAGCCGGTGAGGACGTGCGCCGTTCCCGGCACGCTGTCGGCTGCGGTCATGAGGGGTTTCCTCTCGGTGGAACGTCAACCGCGGCAAACGTAGTGCGCCTGTCACACAATAGTTTAACTTTCAGCCACAGTGTCCGGTAGTCGGACACGATGGGAAGTACGGCGTGCCGGTGAGGTCTACGCGCGTGCGACGGCCGTCAAGTTGGCCGCTTTTCGCGTTCCCCCACGATCCGTTCACCCGCTTGACCCCGGGACACCGTGCGCCTTACGCGAGCGCGGCCAACGCCTGGGCGGCGAGCATCTCCTCCAGGTCCAGGACGACGCGCGGGGCGTGCCGGGTGTCGATGCGGACGGCGTAGATGAAGCGCGTCAGCTGCGGCTCGGCCAAGGGGCGGGCCACCACCTGGGTGTGCGTGCGGGGCAGGGCGAGTCGCGGCATGACGGCCACGCACAGGCCCGCGGCCACGAACCCCAGCACGGTGTTGAAGTCGTCCCCCTCGTATTGCAGACGGGCCTGGAAGCCGGGCGTGTTGGCCATCTGCGAGAGCAGTTCCAGGCGCAGCGCGGCCTCCGGAGCGGCGATCCACGTCTCGGAGGCGAGGCTGGCCAGGTCGATGACCTCCCGGTCGGCCAGGCGGTGGCGCGCCGGGACGACGGCCACCACCGGATCCCGTGCGACCAGCGTCCGGCGCAGCATCCGCGGCGGCGGGACGGGGATGAAGTCGTAGTCGTAGCTGAGCGCCAGGTCCATGTCCCCCCGCTTGAGCCGGTTGTAGCCGGCTTCGGGCTCCAGTTGGCTGAGGCTGACCTGCACGTGGGGGTAGGCCGCGTGGAGTCGGGCCAGCGCCTGCGGAACGATGCCGGTGGCGGCCGAGGCGAAGGCGCCGAGCCGGATCCGTCCGGCCGTCCCGGCGCGCATGGCGCCGAGTTCGACCGACGCCGCCGCCAGCGTGCTGCGGACGCCCTGCTCCGCGCCGAGGAGGACTTCGCCGGCCGGTGTGACGCGAACGGGTCGCCGCTCCAGCACCCTGAGGCCGGCGCGGCGTTCGAGTTCGGCGATCTGCTGGGAGACGGCGGGCGCGCTGTAGCCGAGTTCGCGTGCGGCGGCGCTGAAGGAGCCGTGCCGCACGACGGCTTCGAGGGTGGCGAGCAGGCGGGGGTCGAGTCCGTGCACGGAGTTAAGGCTCACTTATCTGTCGCGAAGATGTGTTTTCTTGTGATTGGAGATGAACGCCAGCAGGATTCTTGCTCGCGGCAAGAAAACGCAAGCCTGCGCTCCTGGACCGCGAACACCCCTCCCCCGCCGTCACGGTGGCCTCCGCCCGTACCACCTCGCCACCCGCCGCCGCCTGCCGTGGCGGCTGCGGGCGGTTCGGCTGCGGCTGTCGACGGCCACCCCTCATGCCCCGAAAGGAAGTGGTATGCCCCAGCCACCGCTCATCGGACTCACCACCTACCTCGCCCACGCGCAGTGGGGTGAGTGGGACCTGCCTGCCGCAGTGCTGCCCGCGGCCTACGCGGACTGCGTCCGGGCGGTCGGCGGCCGCGCCGTACTGCTGCCACCGGACGCGCCGGAAGCCGCGGCCGACGTGGTCGAACGTCTGGACGCGATCCTCCTGGCGGGAGGCGAGGATCTGGATCCCGCCCTGTACGGGGCCGTGCCCCATCCGCGTACCGGGCCGCCGGTGCGCGAGCGCGACGCATGGGAGCGGGCCGTCCTGGCTGCCGGCCTCGCCCGCGACATACCCGTGCTCGGGGTGTGCCGGGGGATGCAGCTGATGAACGTACACGAGGGCGGCACCCTGATCCAGCACCTGCCCGACCGGGTGGGCCACGACGGCCACAACCCCTATCGGGGCCACTTCTGCTCCCACGCCGTGACCACCGTACCCGGGACACGGGTCGGCGCCCTGCTGCCGGGGACGCACCACGTTGCCACGCACCATCATCAGGCGGTGGACCGCCTCGGCGCGGGACTGGTCGTCGCCGCCCGTGCGGCGGACGGCACCGTCGAGGCGATCGAGAGCACCCGGCACCGCTTCGCCGTGGGCGTCCAGTGGCACCCGGAGATGGGCGACGACGCGCCGGTCGTGCGGGCCCTGGTGGCTGCCGCGGGCTCCGCCGGAGGTACCGGTCCTGCACGGACGGCCGGACGGAACGCGCGCACGGTGCGAAACGCGCCGGGCCGGACTTTCCCGGCACAGGTGCCTTGACACCCCGGGGCGGACCCCCCAGGATCACACCGTGAACCTGTCAGACAGCCAGACAGGTGGCCCCCTTCCGCGGCGCGTCAGTGCCATGGAAGCGGTCTTCGGCCACCTGCGCAGCGCCATCGAGCGCGGTGAGTACGCCGTGGGCGACAAGCTCCCCTCGGAAGCCGAGTTGTGCCGCACCCTGGAGGTCAGCCGACCCGTGCTGCGGGAGGCCCTCCGGGCCCTGCAGGCCATGGGGTTGACCGTGTCCAAGAGCGGCAAGGGCACGTTCGTCCTGGCGAACACGGTCGATGAGCCCACCTTCGGCGACTACGCCGCCAGCGACCTGCTGGAAGTGCGCCGGCACGTCGAGATCCCGGTCGCCGGGTACGCAGCGCTGCGCCGCACCCCCGAGGACCTGGACCACCTGGGCCATCTGCTGGACCGGATGGAGCAGGAGACCGACACCACCGCGTGGGTGGCGATGGACACCGTGTTCCACCTGGCCGTGGCCGAGGCCTCCCGCAACCCCGTCTTCCGCCGCGTCATCGAGGAGATCCGCGACGCACTGGCGCGTCAGTCGACCTTCCTCAACGAACTGGGCGGCCGGCGCGAGCAGTCCAACTGCGAGCACCGGGCGATCCTGGAGGCGCTGGCCGACGGCAGCGAGCACGACGCGGTGGAGGCCATGTCCCACCACCTGCTCCGGGTCGAGACGACCCTTACCGACATCGTGCGCTCCCAGCGCACGACCGCCCCTACAGAAGGCAGACCCGAGGCGTGAGCGAGCAGTTCCTCAAAGACGAGAAGCGCCCCACGACCCGTCACGTCGACGCCGGTGACACCGGCTACAGCAAGTCCTTGAAACCCCGCCACGTCAACATGATCGCCATCGGCGGCGCGATCGGTACCGGGCTCTTCCTCGGCGCGGGCGGACGCCTCGCCGAGGCCGGGCCCTCCCTGTTCATCGCCTACTCCGTCTGCGGGATCTTCGCGTTCCTCGTCGTGCGCGCGCTCGGCGAGCTGGTCCTGTACCGGCCGTCCTCCGGCGCCTTCGTCTCCTACGCCCGTGAGTTCATGGGGGAGAAGGGCGCGTACACCGCGGGCTGGATGTACTTCCTCAACTGGGCGACCACCGGCATCGCCGACATCACCGCCGTCGCCACATACACCCACTACTGGCACCTGTTCTCCGATGTCCCCCAGTGGGTGATCGCCCTCATAGCCCTGGCCGTGGTCCTCACCGTGAACCTCATCTCGGTGCGGATCTTCGGCGAACTGGAGTTCTGGTTCGCCATCGTCAAGGTCGGCGCCCTGGTCGTCTTCATGGGGATCGCGATCTTCCTCCTGGCGACCCGGCACCCCGTCGACGGCGCCGTCCCCGGCCCCGCCCTGATCACAGGCAACGGCGGGATATTCCCCAACGGCCTGCTCCCCATGCTGCTGATCATCCAGGGCGTCGTCTTCGCCTACGCCTCCGTCGAACTGGTCGGCGTCACGGCCGGCGAGACCGAGAAGCCCGAGGAGATCATGCCGAAGGCGATCAACTCGATCATGTGGCGCGTGGGCCTCTTCTACGTCGGCTCGGTCGTCCTGCTGTCGATGCTGATGCCCTGGAGCAGCTACAGCGCGGGCCAGAGCCCGTTCGTGACCGTGCTCTCCCACATCGGCGTCCCGGCGGCCGCCGACGTGATGAACCTGGTCGTCCTCACCGCGGCCATGTCCTCGCTCAACTCCGGCCTCTACTCCACCGGCCGCATCCTGCGCTCGATGGCCGTCAACGGCTCCGCTCCGCAGTTCACCGCACGGCTCAGCCGCACCCAGGTCCCCTACGGCGGCATCCTCCTCACCAGCGGCATGTGCGTCCTGGGCGTCGGGCTCAACTTCGTGGTCCCCGCTGACGCGTTCGAGATCGTCCTCAACCTCGCCGCGATCGGCATCCTCGCCACCTGGGGCATGATCATGGTCTGCCACCTCCTCTTCTGGCGGAAGACCCGCAACGGTGAACTCACCCGCCCCTCCTACCGCCTGCCCGGCTCCCCCTGGACCGAACTCGTGACGCTGGCCTTCCTCGCCTCCGTCCTGGTCCTCATGTACGCCGACGGAGGCGCGGGGCGCACCACCGTGCTGTGCGTACCGCTGATCGCCGCGGCGCTGGTCGCCGGCTGGTACGCGGTCCGCGGCCGCGTGGCGCGCGCCGCCGCCCGGAGCGACGGCTGAGCCGGGCGCCCGCCCGTCCGCCTGCGCCCGGGGGTGCCGGTCGCCACCCCCTGTCAGCAGCGACCCACCACAGAACGAGGCAGTGATGCGCAGCAGTTTCCCCGCGGACGCGCCCGCGATCCGCGAGCCCCGGCACGCCCCCGTCGCCCACGTCATGCGGGGCGGCATGATCGAGGGGGTCCACTACGGTTCCGTCGCCGTCCTCGACGGCGAGGGCGAGGTCCGGACCAGCATCGGAGACATCGAGGCCGCCTGCTATCCGCGCTCGGCGCTCAAGCCGGTCCAGGCCGTCGCCATGGTGCGGGCCGGCCTGCCGCTCGACGGAGCCCTGCTCGCCCTCGCGATGGGCAGTCACTCCGGCGAGGAGCACCACCTCTCGGGTGTCCGGTTGGTCCTGGAGCTGGCCGGCCTCACCGAGGCCGACCTGCGCAACGTCCCCGACCTGCCCTACGGCCCGGCCGTCCGCGACGCCTGGCTGCGCGAGGGCCGCGGGCCGTCCCGGCTCGCCCAGAACTGTTCCGGCAAGCACGCGGCGATGCTGTACCTGTGCAAGCTGTCCGGGTGGCCCCCGGAGAGCTACCTCGACGCGGACCACCCGCTCCAGAGGGCGATCGCCGAGGTCGTCGAGGAGCTCACCGGCCAGCACATCGCGAACGTCACCGTCGACGGCTGCGGATCCCCGCTGTTCGCGGTGTCCCTGCACGGCCTGGCCCGCGCCGCCGCCCGCATCGCCACCGCCGCCCCGGACACCGCCGAGCACCGTGTGGCGAACGCACTGCGCCTCCACCCGGAGATGGCCTCCGGTACCGGGCGGGACACCGCCGCACTGATGCGCGCGGTGCCCGGGCTGCTGGCCAAGGACGGCTTCGAGGGCGTCCAGGTGGCCGCGCTGCCCGACGGCCGGGCCGTCGCCGTGAAGGTCGCCGACGGGGCCGACCGCGCGCGTACGGCAGTGACGGCCGCCGCCCTCGCACGTGCGGGAGTCGAGCCCCGGCTGCTCGCCGGGTTCACGGGCGAGCCCGTCACCGGTGGCGGCCGGACCGTCGGCGGCATCCGGCCGGTAGCGGCCCTGAACCCGCCCGGCGCCCCCGTCACCGCAACCGCCTGACACCCGCCTGCCCCTCTCCCCACCTTCGATCCGCTCACCTCAGGAAGAGGATCCGTACACCCGTGATCGCCTTGACCGCCTCCAGCCGCACCGAACACGACCTGCTCGGAGACCGCGACGTCCCCGCCGACGCCTACTGGGGCGTCCACACCCTGCGCGCCACCGAGAACTTCCCCATCACCGGCACGCCCATCTCCACCTACCCGCACCTGATCGACGCCCTCGCCGCCGTCAAAGAGGCCGCGGCCCTCGCCAACGGGGAACTCGGCCTGCTGGAGCCCACGAAGGCGGCCGTCATCGTCGCCGCCTGCCAGGAGATCCGCGGCGGCGAGCTCCACGACCAGTTCGTCGTCGACGTGATCCAGGGCGGCGCCGGCACCTCGACCAACATGAACGCCAACGAGGTCATCGCCAACCGCGCGCTGGAGCTGCTGGGCCACTCCAGGGGGGAGTACGGACACCTGCACCCCAACGAGGACGTCAACCTCGGCCAGTCCACCAACGACGTCTACCCGACCGCCGTGCGGATCGCGACCGTCTTCGCGGTGCGCGGTCTCCTCGACGCCATGGCCGTCCTGCAGAACGCCTTCGCCCGCAAGGCCGCCGAGTTCCACGATGTCCTGAAGATGGGCCGCACCCAGCTCCAGGACGCCGTGCCGATGACGCTCGGACAGGAGTTCTCCGCCTTCGCCGTCATGCTGGACGAGGACCGCAGCCGACTCGCGGAGGCCCTCGGACTGATCCACGAGATCAACCTCGGCGCCACCGCCATCGGCACCGGTCTCAACGCCCCGGCCGGATACGCCGAGGCCGCCCGCCGCCACCTCGCCGACATCACCGGCCTGCCCCTGGTCACCGCTCCCGACCTGGTCGAAGCCACCCAGGACTGCGGTGCCTTCGTCCAGATGTCCGGCGTCCTCAAGCGCGTCGCCGTCAAGCTGTCCAAGACCTGCAACGACCTGCGCCTGCTGTCCTCCGGGCCCCGCGCCGGACTCGGCGAGATCAACCTGCCCCCGGTCCAGGCCGGTTCCAGCATCATGCCCGGCAAGGTCAACCCCGTGATCCCCGAGGTCGTCAACCAGGTCGCCTTCGAGGTCATCGGCAACGACATCACCATCACCATGGCCGCCGAAGCCGGACAGCTCCAGCTCAACGCCTTCGAGCCGGTCATCCTGCACTCGCTGTCCAAGTCCGTCACTCACCTGCGCGCGGCCTGCCTCACCCTCGCGGAACGCTGCGTGAGCGGCATCACCGCCAACACCGAGATGCTGCGCGCCACCGTCGAGAACTCCATCGGCCTGGTGACCGCCCTGAACCCGCACATCGGATACACCGCCGCCACCGACATCGCCAAGGAGGCCCTGGCCACCGGCCGGGGCGTGGCCGAGCTGGTCCTGGAACGGGGGCTGCTGCCGGCCGAGCGGCTCACCTCCCTGCTGCGCCCTGAGGTGCTCGCGGGAACCGGCCCGGCCCGTCCCTGACCGGGACCGGACTGGGACCGGACTGGGTCCGCCCGGTCGGAGCGCGGGGTGCAGCGGGTGGACGTGGTCGTGCGGGGCGGATACGGCCCGAGGTGGCGACGCCCACGATCGCCGCCGAGCACCTCCCGGGCCGCGCCGACGTCGGCCAGCGCCTTGAGGCCGCGATGGCGCCTCGCGTGCCACCCGCCGGCGATCGGCGGCTCCCTCTGGGTGAGGGGGACCGGGCTTGCGGTGTCGTCGCGGGAGGACTGCGCGGCAACCGGCGCCACGCGCGGTGCATACCGCGAGGACCGACCGGACCCGGTCAGCGGATCGTGTGCCGGAAGCCGATCCGGGTCCGGCATCCGCTCCATAGCGGAGCCCAGGTCAGCGACCTGGTGCTCGTCTGTTCTCCTGGGTCCCCACTGGTGGTCAGGCGTGCTTGTCCGCGGGGTGGTGGGTGGGCTGGACCGACCAGGTCGGGGGTTCGTCGTTGCCCGACCCTTCGTCGCTTTCCGCGTCGGCGAAGGTTGCGTGGATCTTGCCCGGGGCGTGGTGGACCGGGGCGTAGACGGCGTAGAGCTGCATGGGCTCGTCCCCGGTGTTGGTGACGTTGTGCCACGTGCCGGCGGGTACGAAGACCGCCCAGCCGTCCTCGACCTCCTGATCGAAGTCGAGGCGGTCCTTCGCGCTGCCCATCTGAACGCGGCCGCGACCCGCGTCGAGCCGGAGGAACTGGTCGGTCTCCGGGTGCGCCTCCAGGCCGATGTCCTCGCCCACCGGGATCGACATGAGGGTCAGCTGGAGGTACTTCCCGGACCAGGCGACCGAGCGGTAGTTGGTGTTCTCCAGCGTCGCCTGCTCGAGGTCGAAACTCTGAGGTTCGGGCCCGATGTCCTTGATGGTCATGCTTCTCTCCCGGTCGACGGAGGTGGTACGCGTTCCGGCACAGGTTTTGCGCCGGGCCAACCCTTCCAGACTGACCGGGATGTTTTGGCCCGACGCCAGTGCCACTCGAGCCGGGCTGTCACGGGCCTCGGGCACACGCGGCAGCTCGGCGTCGAAGTGGAGCGGGAGCCTGTCGACGTTGATGACTTCGATGTCAGAGCCAAGTGAGACCGTCTGCCCGGGAGCTCGCCGAGATCACGTCGGACACCGAGGCGACGATCGAGTATCTCCAGGCGGCTGACCTCCACGAGCGAACCGCCCGTCGTGAACGGGCTCCAGACCAGTCATGAGGTCTACGGCTACGTCCAGTCCGGCGGGCAGCACCGCGGGCTGGCCCGGCGGTCGGGCGGATACTGGGCACGGCTGGGAGGGGCGCCCCTGGGCGAGCGGGGCTTGTCGCGCAGGCGGCAACAGGTGAGCGGACTCAGGGCTCGATGACAAGGCGTTCGATGAGGTTGCCACGGAGTGCGAACTGGTAGCGCAGATCGATGGTGCCGCCGGGGAAGTTGCCTTCGAGGTGGTGGGTGGCGATGTAGTGGGTCGCGTCGGTCTGCTGAGCGTTCGCGAGGTGGATGGTGTAGGTGAATTCGGTGGCGGATCGGCCGAGCCACCCCTCGATCGCCTTGGTGCCCTCGTAGGTGTTGCCGTCGTCGATCACCGTGGCTTCGCGGGTGAACGCCGCGATTGCGGTTACGGTGTCGTGGGCGCGGTGCGCTGTGAGGTAGCGGGTGATCACCTCGGGCAGGGTGTCCGGGGTGATGGTTCGGGGCTGGTTGTCGTGCATGACGTTCCTCGGTGTGGTGGCGGGTTCAGACGGTGGGGGTGGTGCCGCCGTCGATGACGTGTTCGGCGCCGACGATGGCCGAGGCGCGGTCGGAGACGAGGAAGGCGACGAGCTCGGCGACCTCCTCGGGCCGGTTGGGGCGGCCGAGAGGGATGCCGCCCAGGGAGTCCATGAGCCGGCCCAGCGCGGCTTCCTGGGTGATGTCTGCCTCCTGTGCGATCCGGGCGATGAGGTTGTCGGCGGCGGAGGTCTGCACGAAGCCGGGCGAGACGGTGTTGACGCGGACGCCGTGCGGGGCGACCTCGTTCGCCAGGCCCTTGCTGTAGGTGGTCAGGGCGGCCTTGGCTGCGGCGTAGGCCAGAGTTCCGTTCCACAGCGGCATGCGGCGCTGGATCGAGGTGACGTGCACGACTGCGCCCTTGCCCGTGGCGATCATGTGCGGCAGGAGCGCGCGGTCCAGACGAACGGCGGCCAGCAGGTTCGTGTTCAGCTCCCTCGCCCAGTCGTCCTCTCCGAGCGCCGCGAACCCGCCGGCCGGTGCCTCGGACCCGCCGAGGGTGTTGACCAGGATGTCGACGCCTCCCACGCGGGCCCCCACCTCGGCGGCTACGTCTGCGGCGCCCTGGGCGGTGGACAGGTCGGCGGTGATGAACGTCTTCTCCTCCACGTCGTCGGGGCGGCTGCGGGCGGTGACCAGTACGGTCGCGCCGACCTGGGCGAGACGCCGGGCAATGGCGGCTCCAGTGCCCTTGGTGCCTCCGGTGACCAGAGCGCGCCGGCCTTCGAGAGATTCGCTGATGGATGCGGTCACGCTGTGCTCCGTTCCCGGGTGCGGGGCGCGGAGGGCGCCCCATCCCTTGTTACTGCTAAAATGGAAGTCACTAACTTCGACTTTAGCAGTAACTGAGGGGATGGTCGCCTTGGCAAGCCGGATCAGGCTGGAGGACCGGGAATGCCCGCTGTCCACGACGGTGGAACACGTCGGCGAGTGGTGGACGCTGCTGATCCTCCACGACGCCTTCGACGGCTACACCCGCTTCGACCAGTTCCAGGAGAGCCTGGGCATCTCCTCCAGCATGCTCACCACCCGGCTTAAAACCCTCGTCGCGGACGGACTACTGGAGCGCCGGCCCTACCAGACCAACCCCGTGCGTCACGAGTACGTCCTCACCGAACTCGGACACTCCCTGCGACCGGTGATCGTCGCCCTGGCCGCGTGGGGAAACTCCCGCCTCACACCGGCCGAACGCAGCATGATCCTCGTCAACGCGCACAGCGGCGAGGAAGTCGAGCCCGTCGTCGTCGACGCCAAGACCGGCCGCCGGCTCGACGACAGCGACACCTACGTCTTCACCGCAGGCCCCGCAGCCAGCGACGCCATGCGCCACCGTTACGCGACGCGGCCGGCCACACCCTCGGAGGCGTAGCGATGCCGCGGCCAAGCACCGAACGTTTCCAAGAACCGCGATCAGCACCTCGGCCGATGTGGCGTCGGCTGCGGGGACCGTCGCACCGGCCGCAACGGCGGGTGGCGAGTGCCATGAATCCTGATGGACCCTCACGACATTGGGGCTAGCCGTTCAGGTGGGCCAGGAGGAGGTTGGGGTCCTTGGCCGTGACGTACGCGGCGCTCAGGACGTAGGCGGTGTCGCCGCGCAGGGCGATGGAGGTGGGGTTCTGCAGGCCGTCGGCGGCGGTCAGGACGGTGGAGTGGGTGCCGTCGGGCTGGACGAGGGCGACCTCGCCGGGGCCGTTGAGGGCGGCCAGGATCTGGTCGCCGTGGCCGGTGAAGGCGAAGTCGTCGATCCCGGCCAGGCCGGTGGCCCGGGTCTGGACCTGGCCGGCGCGACCGTCGCGCTGGACGGGTATGCGGAGGACGACGCCCCGGTCGAGGTTGGTGACCCACAGCGCCCCGCCCCGGATCTTCAGCCCGTTGGCGCCGAGGAATCCGGTGGAGGCCAGTTCGGGGGCGGCGGACCAGGTGTGGGGGGTGCCGCCGGTGGTGGGCACACTGGAGATGGTGCCGAGGACGGAGTCGGTGACGTAGAGGGTGCGGGTGCGCGGGTCCAGGGCCAGGCCGTTGGGCAGGCCGGCCGCGGGCAGCGCGGCGATGCGCTGCGGTGTGCCGCCGGGGCGCAGGCGCCACAGGCCGGTCAGTTCGGAGGTGCCGGTGGCGTACAGGAAGTACAGGGTGCCGTCGTGTGCACGGACGATGCCGGTGGTCAGGGCGAAGCCCAGGACCGGGGTGTGGATGCCGCCGTCGGCGGGTGCGGGCAGGGTGGCCAGGATCCGGGTGGATCCCCCGGGGGTGATGCGGGCGACCTGGCGGGCGGCGGCGAAGGTGACGTACGCGCTGCCGTCGGGAGCCAGCGCGATGTTCTCCGGCGTCTGGTGCCGGGCCAGGTCGAAGTGCGTGGCGATGCGTGCGCAGCTCAGCGGGGCGGAGAGGGCTGACGCGACGCCGGGGGTGGCCGCGAGGACCGCTGCCGCGGTCAGTACGACGGCTGCTGCCGTGGCGGTCTTGGACCACGTGTACGTGTACGTGTTCTTGAACATGGTTCCTTCACTGTTTTCGGGCATGCGGCAGCGGTACGCCGACGCGCGGGGGTTGGGGATGGCTTCAGGGAGGGGCGGCCGGTGGCCGCTCGTACCGGGGCGAGTGGAGGGACGGACGGGCACTCGCGGACGTCTGTGCGGCGTCCGATGGTGTGGGCCGGGTCAGCCGGACCCGGCCCGGACTCCCGGGCGCGCCGGGTCGTGCTGCGGGGTGACCTGGGCGAGGAGGGCCAGCGTGGTCCGCGCGGGCGAGTCGGCCTCGGTGGTGGCGACCACGATGCTCTGCCCCTGATCCGGGTCCTGGCCTGGGCTCAGGGTCTGCTGGGTGACGGTCAGCGGGCCGACCAGCGGATGCCGCATCTCGTAGGTCGCGACGGCGCAGGCCGTGACGCGGTGGTCGGCCCACATCGAGGCGAAGTCCGCGCTCTTCGCACTCAGTTCGCCCACCAGCGCATGGAGCGCGGTGTCGTCCGGGTGCCGGCCCGCCACCAGGCGCAGATTCCCCACCACGGCCCTGGCCTTCGCCGGCCAGTCGGCGTACAGGTCGCGGGTGTGCGCATCGAGGAACACCAGCCGGGCCATGTTGGGCCGCTGTGCCGGCCGGTCCGGGGTGCCCGGGTCCAGGTGTCCGGCGAACAGCGCATGGCCCAGCCGGTTCCATGCCAGGACGTCACTGCGGCGGCCGGTCACGATGGCCGGGACGTGGACCAGTGCCTCCAGCAGCTGGCCGGTCGCCTCCGTCACCCGCTCCGGGGCGGGCCGGCGGCCTCGTACCGAGCCCGTGGCCGAGGATCGGGCCAGGTTCTGCAGGTGCAGGCGCTCGGCTTCCTCCAGCCGCAGGGCCCGTGCGATCGCGTCCAGCACCTGCAGTGAGGCGTTCAGGGACTGCCCCTGTTCCAGCCGGGTGTAGTAGGACACGCTGACACCCGCCAGCGACGCCAGCTCCTCGCGTCGAAGACCCTGCACCCGGCGCCGCTCGCCGTAGTCGGGTATCCCGAGATCCTCCGGCTGCAGCTGGGATCGCCGCGTCTGCAGGAACTCCCCGAGCCGCACTTTTGCTTTCATGGATCCGAGTATGGGCGGGGCCCGACCGCACAGCCTGACCCTGGCGTGGATAGGAACCAGCGGGTCCTGGACACATCGGATTTCGCCTTCACCCGGCACGGCTGGGTCGATGCCGCACCGCCCGGGTCTACGACCTGGTCAGTGACGTGTCCGCCATCGGGCGCTGGAGCCCCAACGCGAGGGCGTCGGGCCCCAGGTCGGGGCCTGGGCTCCCCCACGACCACGATCCGGGCCAGATGCGGGCCAGTACCGAGCCATCGAAGGTAGATTGCTTCATTTTGCCTGCTCAGGACGGGTGTGGCGCGTGTACCACCAGCAGACGAAGAACGTTTTGGTGAGCTACTCCCCGAAAAAGCTCGGGTTCTTCTAGGTTCACGAGAAACAGCGTCTGAACTGGGCCTTTGTCCTCAGGCGCCGTCGGCTCGACCTGCTGGACGCGGACAGAGGTTCTTGCTGTTCCTCCCGATTCCGCCCGCCCGTCTTCCGCTCCAGACCGGCTGCTCCGGACCAGCCACGGACCAAACCGAGCTCACCACGCGGGTGGGCGCCCTGACTGGCGAGGTCCTGCTCTTCCATGGCCTCCTCGATGAGACGGTCGGCCTGCTATCCCGGAGTGGCCGTACCCGTTGCGGTCCGGGCCGCGAGTCGAGCCCTCCAGTAGGCGGCGGCGTCGTGTCCTTCCTGCATCGCAGTGAACTCTCCGGTCCTCCGGGCCAGCGCGGCGGTCGGCGCCTCGCCCTCGATGTAGGACTCCAGAGCGATGTTGAGCGCGCCACCGCTGAGGAACTCGGCGTACTCGCGCACGGACCCGACGATCGTGAAGCCAGCGGGATTACCGTGCACCAGAGCGTTGCGGACGCGGCTCCGCCGCCCCTCCAAGACGGCGCCTTGAGCGGCGTACCGCTCGACCAGGGTCCGGTATCCGGCGTGATCGCTCACGCTGGAGAACATCCGGCCGATCCATGCGCGCTCGTGCTCGATGCGGCAGAGCGAGAGCAGATCGGCGGAGCGGTCGGCGACGAACAGGATCCATGGGCGCGACGGATCGCTCGCGAACCACTCCCGGGTCAGCTCGTTGGCCAGACCACTGCGGTTTCCTCCGCCGAGCAGGCACATGCCGACCGCTCGTCGAACATCTGCGAGCCACCGCGCATGTGGCCAGCGCTCGCCGAGCAGACCGAACACCTCGCCCGGTGCGAGTGCCGCGTACGCCGCGACGTGTTGCACCACGCGGTCCGTGAGCGGGATGACGCTGCGGATGTCCGCTTCGGAAGGCTTGCGCATCGCCATGTCACGGCTGAACGGATGGTCGGCGGTGGTCTGCACTTCGATCGCGGCGGCGAGGAACCGCGGCAGGTCTTCGCGGGCGAGCGCCGAAGCGATGCGCGGACCGTGCTCTTCGATCGCCTTCGCGGTGATGCCTGCACCGTAGTGGTCATCGGGCAAACCCGTCTCGCGTCTGGGGAGCACGAAGCTCTGCGAGCCTGGGCGACCGGAGCACAAGAGCCCGTGTTGGACGAGGTACGGGCGGATCCCGCCAGCGTTGTGGATGGCGACGTCGATGATCGTCTCGACGGTGCGGACGGCGCGGTCCACCGCATCGGCTGCCGTGGTGGTGCCGAGGTCGACGCGGACCAGGAAGTCCACGTCGGATTCTTCGTCGACCAGCTCCGCGACTTTGAAGAGGTCACCGTGGCGGACGAATTCCCAGAGCTCCGCCTTGTGCTCGAAGTCCTGCCTACCTGGCCGGGCGTTGGGCACTGCCCAGTGGGCGTCCAGGAAGGACACCCGTCCGGCCGAGAGGTGCAGGAAGGTCCGGCCCTGATACCCGAGCCACACTACGACCGGCTCGGCCACGGCCCGAGTGCCGACGTACGTCCGGGCGCTCGCGATGCGCTCCTCCAGCGGTACGGCCCTCTCACCGATGTGAGGGCTGTCAGGTTCCCGGCCGAACGCCATCACGGAGACAAGCCCCCGGAAGATCCCCTTCGCATCGAGGCCACGCCTGCGCAACTGGTCAAAGAGCAGGTCGGCGATCGGGCGGTACTCCCGGCCCGCCAAAGCGCGGTCCCGCGCCGTGGCCACCAGGTCGTCCCAGCTGGCGCGGGCTCCTTCGTCGGTTTCGAGCGCGGCGAGCAGATTCTCCCCAGCCGTTGCGACATCGGTCCAGACCGCATCGGTGCGGCTTCCCGGCGGCTGCTTCAGGACCGTTCCGGGACTGTTGACGAGCCGCGCGAAGGCGGCTTGGAAGTCGGCGAGCGATGTGGCGATGTGGGCCCGGAGCCCGGGACCGAGTGCCCGTGCGGACTCCTCCAGATCGCTGCGCAACGATGCGCGGTTGGCCGAGTTCTTCCAGGCGTCGACGCCGCTGGCGAGCTCCAGCCATTCCAAGACCTCGTCCACAATCACAGTCAGGGGCAGAACGCTGCTTCCGCCGTGGCGCCGGTCGAGGGACGAGACGAGGGACTTCAACCAGCCCGGGGTGTCCGCGGGCCAATGATCGCTGACGTTGTAGTCGATCATCATGTCGCGGCCACCCCGCCTGCCGTCCTCGCGGCGTGCCGAGAGGCCTATCCCATCACTTCATCCGCAGAATACAGGGCAGTTGGCCCCATCTTTCTGGCACCAGCAGCACGGTATGACGTGTACTGGCCAAGCCCTCAACATCGTTTCCGGGACTGCGACCGTGGCTCGGCGGCAGCTTACGGTGAATCTGGGTTCCGATGAATGGTCGTCGGGCATCTCTCGCACGATGAAACTCCTGATCAAACGACAAGGCGGATTGCTGTTCGTCATCACGTCGGGCCTGGCGCCATTGAGCCGAGCGAAGCCGTTCTGAACATGGCGCTGTCGGCTCCGGACGCTGTCGCCCGGTGGATTCCGGTACCTACGGATGAACGCAGGTGGACATCACCAGGGAGGAGCCGGCCGTAGCTCCGCGCGGGCGCTTTCCCGTCGAAGGGAGAGGCGGGGGAAGGCCCGACCACCTTGACTCTGGTACTCCATGCCCCGCCATGACGCGAAGTGGCATGGCGCGTCAAATGGCCCCTCCAGTGAATGGATTCCTATGGGACCACGGGTGGAGTCGTCCCGGTCGTCGGCGTGCTGGAGCAGACACGGCGAGGGCCGGCCCGCATCAGCCGTCCCTGACAACAACTGGCGAAGCGCTTGTCTGGAACCGCCTCGATGCCGGACACGGCTCTGCGATGATCGCAGCGATCCGAAGAGGTCGAGCGGGGGGAATCAATGACTGATCACACAGTAGGCAGCAGTGCGGACGAGCCTCTGGGGCGAGCCTCCTACCTGATCGAAGGACGGCGGGTACTGCTTTCCGACCTCATCCACGCCGGCCTGCTGAGCACAGGGCAGCGCCTCACTTTCCGACAGCGGCGGTCCGGGCAGAAGCACCTTGCCCAGGTGACCGCGGATGGCAGGATCGAGCTGGGTGACGGTCAGCGGTTCAAGTCTCCTTCGGCAGCCGCTGCCGCGGCTACAGGGCGCGGCCCCTACGACGGGTGGACGTCCTGGGCACTGGACGACGGCACCTTGCTGGACGCTCTGAGACAGAGGCTCCTGGATACGGTGGCCGAGCTGCCGCCTTCCGGCGACGTCGCAGCTGACGGTTCCGTTGCCAGGCACACGCGGTTGAAGGACGCTCGGAGGCAGGCGGACGCCGAGACACCGGTCACCGTCACCGTCCGGGATCTGCTCGGGTGGTGGGGGGCAGCCCGGCGCGGCTATCTGGTCACCGAGCACATAGCCGCCGAACTGGCCAACCACGGCCTGTCCACTGTGCCGGACTTCGCAGCTGTGGGGATCGATGACCGGGTCACCTTGACCGGACCTTCCGAGGACACTGACGGCGAAGGAGAGGCTGCCGAGCAGGAGCCTGTAACAGGGCAGGGGGAGCCGGGGGAAACCAGTGCACCGGGATCCGCCACCACCTCCGGCAACGAGGAGGACAAGGGGGAGCCGATCCAGGGCCAGACGGTCGGCAACCTGCCCTCAGCGCTCAAGGGAGTGGTGTCGGTTCCCTCCTCGGCGAGCTTCGAGGAGGTGTTCACCAAAATGCGGCTCAACGGGTACTCGCAACTGCCGGTGCTGAGCGGACCTCGGAATCTGCGAGGTGCCGTCACCTGGGAATCCATCGCACGAGCCCGCTACGCGGACTTCGAGGCCCCTTTCTCCGATGCCATCGTCGCCGCGCACGCGGTGAGCTATGCCGACCACCTGATCGACGTCCTGCCCGATCTGGAGCGGTTCGGCTTCCTCCTGGTCAAAGACCAGACGAATCAGATCGCCGGAATCATCACCGTCGCCGACGTGGCCGCCGAATATGGCGCCACGGCGCGGCCGTTCCTACTCATCGGCGATCTCGACCGGCAACTGCGCCGAGTCATCTCGGAGGGCCTGGACCTCGCGGAGGTGATTGCGCTCTGCGATCCCGACGGACGCCGGAAGCTCGTTGCCTTCGATCAGCTGTCCTACGGGGATTACCAGCAGGTCCTGGGCAACGAGGAGCAGTGGGACAAGCTGGGCTGGCCATTGGACCGCAAGTCCTTCATCGCCCGCCTCGACGAACTGCGGGAGATCCGCAACGAGCTGATGCATTTCAACGACAAGGACAAAGCCGGCGACTCGGCGATTCCGATGCTCCGCAACATGATCGAGCTTCTGCGCGAACACGGCGGCTGAGGTGAGACGGTTGGCCGCCCTTGTCGGGTGATCACCCGACAAG